>JANOXW010000788.1:0-8065 GCA_031418635.1 Acidobacteriota bacterium | reverse complement strand
ACGAATTTGCCCACCATCCGCCAACCGCTTCCGCCAACATATAAACAAACGTCAACCCAAGCGCGAGTTTCAATTTAGATATGCTCCGCGCATCGCGTCTTGCTTCTGAATGTGTGTGTGTTGGGTTCAAGGTTTCTGGTTTCTGGTTCAAGGTTTCTGGTTCAAGGTTTCTGGTTCAAAGTTAAAATCTTGAACCTTGAACCTTGAACCAGAAACCTTGAACCTTGAACTTAATTCTGCCGCGTTGCTTTGGCAGTGTTTAGGTTTAGCCGGTAACTGCTCCGATTTCCTTTTTCGTCGCTGATGCCGACAACGATTTCTACGCTGTTGGCGGCGATTTGCAATCGAAATGAACCGTCGCCGGTGGCAAATGTTTCGCGTTCCGCTACGCCGACAACCGCGCCTGATTGAGTTTTGCCCGTAATGAGGAAAATGTTGCCGCCGACTTTTTCAACCTTCCAATCAGTTACGCTAATCGGTTCGTTAGTAGATTGTTTGACAATCGAAAATTTGCTCAACTCGCTCCAATCGCTGATTTGTCCCGACACCGCGTTTGCCCGAATACGCCAATAATAAGTTCCCGGCATCAAGTTTCCCAGCGTAAAATTCGGACTCGTCAAAGTATCACGCTCCAAAACCAGTGCATCAGGCACGAAGAACGGCGACCGCGCTATTTGCAGATGAAATGCCGCCAGCGCGACCGAATCAGCCTTTTGCCAGCGAAACGAAACATCCGAAAAACCGTCAGCGGCAACCGTAAATTGCTCCGAATTTGGCGGCGTGAGCAGTTTCGGTGCTTCGATAACGCGCTCCTTCGGCGAGATTTTGGCATTGTTGACCGCCGCGAACTCATCTTGTTTGATAACCGTCTTTTCCCCGTCAATAGTTGTTTCAACTCCACCGCGACTGATGCGGATTTCGCCGCTGTCGGTCTTCGAATTTATCTTAAAACTCGCGTCCGTCTGCGGAAAAAGACGATTCTGCGCCTCTCTTACCTCAACTACATTCTCGGTATTCTCCGGCTGATCTTGCGTTTTGACGTTTATCTGCCCGTTGTTAAGCGCAACCCGCACGTTTGTCCCGCCGAAAAGCGAAGAACTGTTGCTGATAACCACCGTGCTGTTCGGACGAATCGAGTAAGTCGAACCGTCAATCATCCGAATCTGCGCTCGTCCGTCGCCTTGCGTCTGAATCGTATCGCCCGCCGAAACAAAAATCTCTCTCGTTACCAAAATAGTTTCACGAGTCGCCGCCCGAATTATCCGCACATCGCCTTCAAACGAAACCAATCGCGCCGCGTCTTTCGGTATATCGTTTATTTCCGGCGCGGGCAAAAAGAAATTCTTCTCCCACAAAAACCAAAAAACGCCGCCCAGCACCGCTATTACAACGAGAAACCCCAGCAAACGATAAATTGTACTCCGCTTGATGTTCCACCATTCAACGTATATTTTGCGATACTTACTTTTCATTAGAGGTTAAATTAAAGGGCAGTGAACAGTTGGATAGAAAAGCGGCTGATGCCTGTTGCCAACGGCTTACTGCTCGATCAAATCATCTTCCGCGTTCGGCGGCGGCGGAAAAAGCAACGAGAATACTATTGACAGCGCAAGTGCGCCAACAACAATGCCAAGCGAAATGTTGATAAATGTCTGCTCAAAATCGTGATGCAGATACCTTTGCAAAAATCCGGTCAAGGTGGTGTCGCTGCCTTCGCCCATTGCCAATATCAATCCGTGCGCTAAAAGTGGCAATAGCATCTTAACACCGATAAAACTTAAAACAAAAGCCAAACCGTATTTGAGTAAATGAAACTTCTCCGCCATTTCCACCAAAAGAAAGAAGAACGTCCGCAAACCGAGAATGGCGAAAATGTTGGAAGTATAGACGATAAACTTATCAGTCGTGATACCGAAGATTGCCGGAATCGAATCTACCGCAAATACGAGGTCGGCGATGTTTATCACTATCAACACCAATAAAAGTAATGTGCCGACTCGCCTTCCGTCCTGAATGACAAAAAACTTTTCGCCGTCGTAATGTTTGGAAATGCGAATAAAGCGCGTCGTCAAAGAAACAATCGTGCTGTCTTCGGGGTTAAACTCATCGTCATCGCCGAACATTTTGATGCCCGTATAAACCAGAAACGCGCCGAAAAAGTAAAGTATCCAATCAAACCTTTCGACCATTTCCGCGCCCGCGAAAATCATTACCATCCGTAGCACGAGTGCCATAAAGATGCCCCAAAAAAGTGCGCGATGTTGATACTTTTTGGGAACTTTGAAGAAGTTGAAGATAAGTAAAAAGACGAATAAGTTATCAATCGAAAGCGAAAGTTCGATTAAGTAGCCGGTGAAAAATTCTTTTGCTTTAAGATTTCCGAATTGCCAAAAGATAAAGACATTAAAAAGCAACGCCAGCGATACCCAAACCACACTCCAAGCAATAGTTTCGCGTCGCGTCGGTTTATGAGCCTTGCGATTAGCAAAACCCAAATCAACCGCCAAAGCCGTCAAAACAACCGCAAAGAAAAAAATCCAAACCCACAGAGGATATTCCATAATCAATCTAAAATACTAGGTTTGCGTCTTAAATGCCAAAGCAGGCGACAGTTAGCAGTTAGCATTCAGCAGTTAAGAAAGTAATTATTTACCTCAACCGCCTACTGCTAACTGCTAATTGCTAATTGCTAACTGCTTACGCAGTTTCTTCTTCGCGCAGATGAAGTTTGCTATGCGTGTAACTATAAAAGAAATAAACGACCAAACCGATGAGTAGCCAAATCGCAAAGCGTATCCAATTGGTAATGCCAAGTTCCGTCATTAGATAAGTGCAGAACATTACGCCCAAAACCGGAATCAGCGTCAATCTTTTAGCAAAACATAATCCCACCATAAAGAGTGAGAAAATGATGAAAACGAAATACGGGATCTTGTGCGAAAATGTTTCCAAAGAAGAACTGTCTTTGGCAGGTGTGTAATCGGTAAAGAATTTTATTACCGCGTCGCCGTTAAAATAAATGATTCCCGCCATCACCAGAACATATAAAATCGGCGCAATCCATTGCGAATTGATATATGGCACATAGCGTTGCTGTCCGGCAAATTCTTTGTCTTTGACCAAAACACCGGCGCAGACAATCGAGAACGCAAACAAAGTTCCGATGACCGATAAATCTGTTACTTCCGACAGATTCATAAACAACGCGGGAATTGCCACCATCAAACCCGTCAGAATCGTCGAAAACCAAGGCGTTCTAAATTTCGGATGAATCGAAGAAAAGATTTTCGGCAAAAGACCGTCGCGGCTCATTGCCATCCACAAACGCGGCTGACCGAGTTGGAAAACGAGCAGCACCGTGGCAATCGCAATAATCGCGCTAACTGCAATAATTCCCGAAACCCAAGGCAGATTCGCGCCTTCCGGTCCGAACACGAAAGCCAGCGGATCTCCGACTCCCGCAAACTTTGAATAATTTACCATTCCCGTCAAAACAAGCGCGAGAACGACATATAAAACCGTGCAAATAATCAGCGAATAAATCATTCCGCGCGGCAGAGTTTTATACGGGTCTTTGCATTCTTCGGCGGTTGTTGAAAGCGCGTCGAAACCGATGTAAGCAAAGAAAACCGCCGCTACGCCCGATGTTAGTCCGCCGAAACCGTTTGGCAAAAATGGAACCCAATTTGTCGTTTTAACGTAGAACGCTCCCAATATAATGACCAGCAAGATTACCGCTAATTTCAGCGCAACCATAATATTGGAAGCAGTTTTAGATTCGCGGATACCGATATAAACCAGACAAGTAATAACGAAAACAATTCCCAATGCGGGCAAGTCCAGAATTACCGGAATTCCCGCGATGTGCGGCGCGGTTGTCCACGCCGTATATGCTTCGACGATGTTCGGTGTGAGTTTGTCGGAAACCGTTTTTAGTTGGTCGGCGGTCATTTTTGCAAGGGATTCCAAACTCTGCCCTTTCGCCAAAACCGCTTGCACCGCTTCCTGATTATCGGTGAAACCGCGCGATGCGCTCAGATAATCCATCGTGTAATTGGCGGGAATATTGATGCCATTGGCAATCAACAGGCGCGAAAAATAATCGCTCCACGAAATAGCGACGGCGATGTTGCCGATGGCGTATTCGACCAGCAAATCCCAACCGATAATCCACGCAATCAACTCACCAAACGAAGCGTAAGCGTAGGTGTAAGCCGAACCCGCAATCGGAATTTTCGAGGCGAATTCAGCGTAACAAAGCGCAGCGAAACCGCAAGCGATTGACGCAAAAATGAAAAGCAAAACCACGCCCGGACCGCCTTTGTTCGAGGCTTCGCCGACCAGCGCGAAAATGCCCGCGCCAACGATTGCCGCGATGCCCAACATTGTCAAATCAAACGTGCCAAGCGAACGGCGCAAAGTTGTGTTATCGCCCGAAGCGTTTTCAGCGTCGGAAAAACCGGCGGCGGCATCGGCTTGAATCTGCGCGATAGATTTTTTACGAAATAATGATTTGTCCATAATTTTGTCCTTAATTATTTGTCTTTTGTCCTTTGTCCTCAATTCTTTGTCCTGCTAGAGTTTAATTAAATCGGGATGTAAAATCACATTCAATTAACCAAGGACAAAGGACGGAGGAGAAGGACTAATCTACTTGTTTGCGAATTTTGCCCGAAAATGACAAAAGATGCAATGGAAATAGTGCGAAATTAGACATTTTTATCTGAAAAAACGTAAAAACATCACGAAATTGCGCTTATCGAAGTAATTTATTAAACTTGTAGCGTTAAATCTTCCGCCCTAAAAACAATGGAAAATCGTCCGATTTACGAAAATTTAGATACGTCGTTTGTCAACTTGTCGGCGTTGGTCAAATATCTGCGCCGACGACAGTTTGTCGGCAATGTGCGCGTCGAACTAAGCGGTTACGAAGCCGACATTGTTTTGACGGCGGAAAACAGCCTGAAAGTCCGCGAACACGACCGCATTACTGGACGCATCTCCGACGGCGAAGCAGCCTTGCAACGGCTTTTGATTCGCGCACGCGAACCAGGCGGAATTATTCACGTCTATCAAGCTGTTGAAGAAACAACAACACCGATTATTGAAAAAAATGCGCCGGTTATTAAAGAAAAATTTATTGCAGCTAATCAGCTTCAACCTCAAAAAATAGCCGAAGATGTGTCGAAACCGAATTTAAAACTGCCGAAATTTCCTTTTGAACTGAGCAATCGCGTTGAAGCCAAAGCCCGACAAATAAACCTTTCGCCGACGGAATGGCAACAATTGCTCGATTTAACGGGCGAACTGCTACGAACAATTGACCAAAGTTTAGCCGAAGCAAGTCTGCATTTTTCGACGGCTTTTGAAAAAGCCCGAATCGAAATTTCGGGAGATTATCCATTTTTGAGTCCGATTTCCGGCGTTTTTGATTACAAAAACGGCAAAGTTTCGATGGAAGAACAAGTTAGTGCAAGTCTTTTTGTCGCCAGCATCAACGAAACGCTCCGGCGCATCTTAGAAAAACTCGGCAAAAACGAGAAATTTGCAGAAATCTATCGCGCCACTACTCAAAAAATTCTCGCATTAATTCATCTACGCAAATCGCTCTACGACAAATTTTCTATTACGCCACAACTCGAAAAAGTCATCGGAGTTTAAAGATTATGGATTGGAAAATATTTTGGACTGCTTTCGTAACACTTTTTTTAGCTGAACTCGGCGACAAAACGCAACTTGCCGTTATCACGATGACAGGCAAAACAAATTCGGCGGTGTCGGTTTTTCTAGGTGCGGCTTTGGCTTTGGTTTTGGTAACGCTGGTCGGCGTTTTATTCGGTTCGCTCCTCGGCGAATACATTCCGACTGAATGGCTTCAACGCATTGTGGCGGTTGCTTTTATCGTTATCGGTGCATTGATGTTATTAGGAAAACTTTAGTTAGTTTCACTAATTTTATCGGTGTAATTAGCATCAGTTTCAATTTGCAAAAATCTATTTTATGAAAAAAATTTTATTTCTGAATCTGATTATCAAATTTGTCCGAATAATATAGTGTTGCCCGAAATAAAAACAGGGGATTTTTGGCAATGACACATTTGCTCCGTGTCTTTTCTTCAACAAGCAGTCTATTTCTTTTATTATTGAAGCGGTAGGATTGTTACTCTAATTCATCTCCTTTTTGAACTGAGAATGCCGAATGCTTTTTTTGCGAAAGCATTCGGCATTCTTGGTTTTGACATTTCAAGCAATTTTTGAAAGCGATTTACCAGCGGTTGTCCATCAAGAACTTTTTTGATCGTGGCACGCTTAAAGTCATCATCATGTTTTCTGTTCATACTCTCATTTTATCAAAAGAGAGTTTTGATTCCACTTTTATTAGACCATCTCATTACCAAAATAAAAATCGGACTGCTTTTAATTCATAGAAATCGTGCTTTTTGAAACAAAATAAGCGCGACTCACATTGGCAAAAGAATTCATAATTCGGCGAAAAACACCGGGTTGATTGTTTTTGGAAATTTTATTCGGCTCATAAAAATTTTCTATGTAATCAACCGCCGCAACTCGTTCACCGACATCGCGTTTGAGCCGTTCGCCGATATACCATTTATGGTCAACCACTCTTTCCCAAATATATTCGGCTTCTTTTTTGGTAAAATTTGCGCCCGTCAATTTTCTCAAAATAATCTGCTCTTTGCTCGGTTCATTTTTCTTTATTTCTTCAACAACATAATCTAACTGATAAAAAATCATATAAAAATCTCCATGTCTAAATAAATAATAATTGCTGTTGACACATTTATTAGGTGTCAGAGAAAGTATAAGTTAATTTGAGAAGGCATTGCCAACGCTTTTTTTTAATGAGCTTGATGAATTTGGCTAATGTCTGCAAACTGTTGTGAACTAAAGAAATGGAACTTTGGCAACTGAGAACTTTGCGGGTTGTGGCGGAAACTTTGAATTTTACAAAGGCTTCCGAAAAACTGCATTTGACGCAATCCGCCGTCAGCCATCAAATAAAAGCACTCGAAGAAGATTTGCGTGTGCCGCTATTTATTCGCGCCAAACGTGGCGTGCTGTTAACCGATGCGGGCAAAGTCGCGCTGAAATATGCCGTCAGAATTTTGGAAGAAGCCGAAGAGATGCGTGAACGTCTTGCGGGCAGGGAAATCGCTCTCGTCGGCAGAGTGCGTGTTGCGGCGGCGACGCAGGCGTTGGTTTTTCTGTTTGCCCCGCTTTTTGAAGATTTTATGGACGCGCACGAATCGGTTGAACTCCTTTTTCGGACGACGGTTTCCACCGAACAAACCGTCGAAGACATTCTCAATGGCGTGGCGGATGTCGGTTTTGCATCTTTGGCAGTTTATTCGCCGAATTTGCAGGTCGTTGAACTGTTCGACGACGAACTCGTTTTGGTCGTCGGCAAAAAACATCGCTTGAATAAACTTACAGAAGTTTCAATCAATAAAATCAAGCAAGAAAAGTGGATTTTATTTGAGCGTGGTGCTTCGATTCGGCGGGCAACGGATGATTTTTTCAAAAAGGTGAAAATCGAACCCGAAACGGCTCTCGAATCAAACGACACATATTTTATTAAAATAATGATAGAACACGGTTTAGGTATTTCGCTGATGCCATCGTGGGCGGTTCGTGAAGAGATTAAAAACGGCAAACTCGCACAGGTAAAAATTAAAAATCACGAACTTCGGCGTTCGGTAGCAATGGTTTCGATGAAAGGACAGCAATCTGCGCCGATTCGCGCTTTTATCGCGTTTATTCTCGAACACAAAGAGCAATTACAAACTCTTTCGATGGACGGAGAAATCTCTAAAAATAAATGAGTATCGAAGATTACAAAGACATTTTTGAACCTTTTGAAAAACTCGTCGAAATCGAAATTTGCGGCGAAAAACGCGAAGTTCCTGAAAACAATACTTTGCTTCGATGCTTTCAATATCTTTCGTTGGAAACGATTTCTTACGGCGATTTTTGTTGGAACGGCGATTGTTCCAATTGTCAGGTTTGGCTTGAGAAAACTGCTGCGGAAAAACCCGTTTTGGCGT
>JANOXW010000787.1:0-5596 GCA_031418635.1 Acidobacteriota bacterium | reverse complement strand
GACAAAGCTCTTGCCGAAGTCCACGATGCTTCGGACGATGTTTTTTATGTTCTCGAAGGCTCGGCGGAGTTGACGCTCGGCGGAAAATTGGAAAATCCGCGCGAAGCAACGCCGGGCGAATGGAAAAGCGAAAAAATCATCGGCGGTAAAACTTTTACCATCAAAAAAGGTGATTTGATTATCGTTCCACGCGGCACACCGCATCAGCGTATTAACACAAAAGGCAAAACTTTTTCGCTGATTTTGATTAAAATTTTCGCTGAACCGCTTCCCGCACCGAAGCCGAAAAGCGAGTAAAAATCACTTTAAATCTTGTAATAATCGTGCAAAAAGTCTATTTTAGAAACCAATGATGTTTGCTTAAATTCACAAAATAATGGATGTCAGTGTCTTAAAAACCAATAATTCCGAAAAGGTTGGAAACTCGTCCGAAGAAGTCGTTTCGCGCTTGCAAAATATGATTCAGCGTGGCGAACTAAATCACGGAGATCGACTTCCGCCTGAAAGAGATTTGGCGAAATTGCTCGGCGTTTCGCGTCCGACGCTTCGCGCCGGCATTCGTTCATTGGCGGCAGTCGGAATTTTGCAATCGAAACAGGGCGCAGGAACTTTTGTTGTCGAAGCCGAAAAATCGCCGACACTCGACAGTAGTTCGCTGCGAATGTTGGCGGCATTGCACGGTTTTACTTCGGCGGAAATGTTTGAAGCCCGCATCGCGTTGGAAATGAGCATCGCCGGGCTTGCTGCGGAACGTGCGACGAGTGAACAAATGACGGTGATGGCTGAAGAAATCGGTGGAATGTTTGCCACGCTTGACGAACCGGAACAATTTCTCGTTCACGATATGAATTTTCATCAAACTATCGCCGCTGCTTCCGGCAATCGAATTTTGACTTCGTTGATGAATATGATTGCTAAAATCTTGTTTGAAGCGCGAAGCAAAACCGTCAAACGCGCTACTGATTTAAAGGAATCAGCAGAAATGCACCGCCACATTTATCGCGCCATCCGCGAACGCAACGCTGAATCTGCAAGTTCTGCAATGCGCGACCATTTACTTCTAGCGCAAAAAGCGCAGAAAAAGGAAGTTGTCAAAGATTTTACAAATGGAAGCAGTAAGAATGTTGATGGCTCGAAAAATTCAGAAAAGAGAAAAAAATCTGATCTCAGGAAGTCCTAAAACTATTTTTCTTGTCGCGCAGCTCTGACAATTTCGAGATATTGCCGCGCATTTTCGGTTAAAATATGATCATTTCCCTCGCGTAACGCTTTCAAATCAACCAAATCTGCACCGACACCGAGCGCAATTGCTCCGGCTTTTATAAAATCAGCAGCAGTTTTTAAAGACACGCCGCCGGTCGGAATAATTTCGACGTGCGGAAGTGGTGCTTTCAGCGATTTAATATAACTCGCGCCGCCCAATGCGCCTGCCGGAAACACTTTGACGCAATCTGCGCCCGCGTCCCAAGCCGTAACGATTTCCGTCGGCGTTAATGCGCCGGGCATAACGGCAACTTGATTTTCATTACAAATTTTTATCGTTTCCAAATTTAATGCGGGACTAATAATAAATTTCGCGCCCGCCGCAATGCAATCTTGCGCTTGTTCGGCGGTCAAAACAGTTCCCGCGCCGATGAGGGCAGTTTCGCCAAATTTTTCAGCTAAATCCTTGATTAAATCAACCGCATCGGGAACGGTCATTGTAATTTCAAAAATATTTATACCGCCCGCTTTGATCGCTTCGATAGCTTTCGTCGCTTCCGTCGCTGATTCTGCGCGAATAACCGGCAAAATACCGACTTCACGAATTTTTTTTAGGACTTCTTGTTTTGTCATTTCCAAATTATCCTAACAATTATTCAAACCGAAACCAATCAATGTCAGCCGTTCCCGCGTCGTTAAATTTTGACGGACGAGTAAAAAACAGACCGACTTTTGCGCCGATCCAGCGACCTTCACGCGCTTTGAAAATTTCGCCGACGTTTTGAAAATTTTTGCCGTCCGCGCTAAAACTGAAACCGCACATTGCATTTTCCGAAACTTTTACGCGCAGATAAAAACTGCCGTTTTTTAATTCAACGGGCGCGGTTTCGGTTTCCAGACTTCTTTTGTCGGCATCTTTTGCGGTTGATTGCGAGAGGTAAAGTTTCCCGTTTTTGTTGGTTACGCCGATGTATGAATAATCAATTCCCATCACGACAAGTCCGAATTTTTCACCTTCAAAACGCGGTGATAAATTTACTTTTGTCGTAACCGTAAATTTTTCGGCGGGAAATTTTTGCAGTAAAAGATTCGGCAAATCCCAGAGATTTTTGTAATCTTCGGGATTTTGCACCGAGTTCATCCGCAAAATACCTTTTGAAGGGAAATTAAACGCCCAAGTCGGTTGAAAATTCGCGTGCCATTGCCATTGCAAACCGAGTTTCAGCGCGTTGAATTCATCAGAATCAGGCGGAGTTTCGATTGAATGAGTTTTCCCGACATTTGGTTTTTTATAAGTGAAAACAGGTTCGCCCGTGCCGTCTCCATCTTTATCAATTCCAATAACGGGAAAATCGTTTTTCCAACTCATCGGTTCGAGATGCAAAATGCGTCCATACGCGCCTTTGTCTTGAAAATGCAAAAACCAATCTTCGCCTGTTTGTGTGTTCACCCACGCGCCTTGATGTGGTCCGTTTGTCTCTGTATTTCCCTGCGCGAGAACGATTTTTTCTTCATAAGGTCCGTAGATATTTTTTGAACGTAAAACTAATTGCCAACCTGTCGGAACGCCGCCTGCCGGAGCAAAAATGTAATAAAAACCATTACGTTTATAAAATTTAGGACCTTCGATTGTCGGTTGATTTTCGTGTCCGTCGAAAACTAAAACGCCGTCGTCAAACAATTTTGTGCCGTCCGCGCTCATTTTTGAAACGATTATAACGCTTTTGATTCCGGCGCGGCTTCCGGCAAATGCGCTGACAAGATAAGCATTTCCGTCGTCGTCCCACAACGGACACGGATCAATCAAACCTTTTCCGGCTTTTATCAACAACGGTTCAGACCATTCGCCCGCCGGATTTTTCGCTTTCGTCATATAAATGCCGAAATCGGGATCGGGATAAAATATGTAAAATTCGCCGTCGTGATAACGAATCGAAGCTGCCCAAACACCGCCGCCGTGCTGTGGTTTGTCGAAAACGTCGTAAGGTTTTTGTCTGAGAAAAACGTAATTTATCAATTCCCAATTGACTAAATCTTTTGAATGCAGAATCGGCAAACCGGGCGAAGTGTTAAAACTCGAAGCCGTCAGATAAAAATCGTCGCCGACACGAATCGCGTCAGGATCGGAATAATCGGCGTGAAGAATCGGATTTTTATAAGTTTCGTCGCCGTTATCGGCAACCCAAACTTTTGAAATAAAATTTGTTTGCCCGAAAACAGACAATGTAAAAATCGCACAAAATATCAAGATGAAATAAAGCAGTTTTTTCATTACAAATCAAGCGTTTTCAAGTTGCACCGGTTCGAGTTTCGGCGCAAGTAAATGAACTATCAAAAGCGCAGTTAGATAAGCTGAACCTGCGATGACGAAAATTAGGAAATAATTTCCGTTCGGATACTCAGTTGATTTTGTGCCTTCGAGAATCAAACCGACCGTCGAGGCGATAATCATTCCGCCGATTGACCCTGCCATTCCGCCGATGCCGACGACCGAACCGACGGCTTGTTTCGGAAACATATCCGAGGCAAGCGTGAAAATATTCGCCGACCAACCTTGATGCGCCGCCGCCGCGATGCCGATTAAAACGACGGAAACCCAAAGATTATCTGTAATCGAAGCATAAACAATCGGAATCACGAGAAACGCGCAAATCAGCATCGTTATTTTTCGCGCCGCGTTGACCGTCCAGCCGCGTTTGATTAAATTTGAAGAAAGCCAACCGCCGCCGATTGAACCGAAATCGGCGATGACATAAATGACGATTAACGGCAAACCGAGCTGCAAAATATTCAAGCCGAATTTCGTATTCAAAAATTTCGGCAACCAAAAAAGATAAACCCACCAAATCGGATCAGTCAAAAATTTTCCGATGGCAAAAGCCCAAGTTTGCCGATGCGGAATCAATTTTGCCCAAGCGATTTTCGGCAGAGGTTTTTCGTTATCCGATTGAATATAAGCGAGTTCGGCTTTTGAAAGTTTCGGATGCTCTTCGGGTTTGCGATAGACGGCAAGCCAAAAACCGAGCCAAATAAAACCGAGTGCGCCCGTGATGATAAACGCCCATTGCCAACCGTAATTGACGGCGATAAATGGCACACTCAAAGGTGCGAGAATTGCACCGATGTTTGAACCCGAATTAAAAATTCCTGTCGCAAAAGCACGTTCTTTTTTCGGAAACCATTCGGCAACGGTTTTAATTGCGGCGGGAAAATTGCCCGCTTCGCCCAAACCGAGAGTGAATCTTGCCACGCCAAATCCGAACGCCGAACGCGCCAGCGAATGTCCCATCGCCGCCACCGACCAAAAAACAATCGCCACCGAAAAACCTTTGCGCGTCCCGAATTTGTCCATCAAACCGCCGACGACGAGCAAACCAATCGCGTAAGCCGCCTGAAAAGCCGTGTTGACAAAACCGTATTCGGCTTCGTTCCAACCGATTTGCGCCTTGAAAGCATCATCGGTTGCCAGAATGCCTAAAACTTGGCGATCTATGTAATTGATTGTTGTGGCAAAGAACAAAAGAGCGCAAATCATCCAACGATAACGCCCGATTTTTGTGGCAAGCGAATCGTCAATCGCTACCGTAACCGCTGATTCAAACGCACTCGTCCCAGTTCCAATCGGCGCAGCGACGGTTTCAGTTGTCATTTGGGCAATTTCTTCAAATACTTTCTTTGTTTTGTTCATTTTTTGACTCGCTCTTTTTTACAAACTTAAAATATCGGGCGAAAGATATTCGCGTCCTTCTATTTCGACGGTGATTTGTGGAAAATCCGGCGTTGCTGTGATAATTTCAATGCCATTTTCGCGGACGATGACAGTTTCTTCGGTTTTCGTTCCCGTTATCGAAGGATTCCACGCAAACGCCTGATTATTTTGGACAACTTCCGACGATTTCGGATGCGCGACCCAATCGCGCGTTTTGTAACTTGCCGCGCCGCCTTGATGATGCAATGTTTCTTCGCCCGCAAAATTTTCCGCCGCGTAAGCATCCGCCGCGATTTTGTATAGCCACGCGCCTGTCGCGCCTTGTTTTGTCGCCGCCAAAATTTTCGCATTGACGCGAGCGCAAGCGTCGGTTCGTTTTCGCAGTTCAACAGGAATTTCACCATCGCAAATGATCCGCGAAAGTGAAGCGATTAAACCTTTCCGTTTGGCGCAAACGACAATCAGCAAAACTTTCTTCCAACATTTTTCGGTCGGAATTGGGTGTCGAAATTTTTGAATTCTTTCATCTGCGGCGACTAAAGTTACAACCGAATAAGTATTTGTTGCGGCAAGCGCGTCTTTTGTTTTTCGCGCAATTTCAATTTCGCTGTCGCCGATTTGCAAAGTTATTATCAATTCGCCAAGCGTTTCTCCTGCATCTTTACCGAGAGCGCGAAAGCGTTC
>JANOXW010000786.1:0-7856 GCA_031418635.1 Acidobacteriota bacterium | reverse complement strand
GCGAAAGCGTCGAAGCCGACACCGTTGTAACGTCAGCGACATCGCGCAAACTCAAACTTAATTCTTCCCGTCGGCGTTTAATGGCGCGTCCGAGTTCCTTCGTATTTATCAGACTTTCATTTTTGTAAGCCATATTTTTTTCTCCTAAAATTATTCTTCCGTCAAATCTTCTGCTTGCGGAAATTCGACCCGCACATAAATATCTTGCAGCAAAACTTCAGCTTCGATTGATTCAATCCGCAAAATATCTTCCGCTTTATCAAAACTGCGATAAAGCCAACTTTCATCCGTCTGTTTCGTAAATTGCTCGACTAAAATTCTCTCTTGCGAAACAAGCAGATAATCCGTCAAACTCGGCGTTTCGTTTTTGTAATACTGAAATTTTTCGCCGCGATCATAGCGTTCCGTCGAAGGCGAAAGCACTTCAAAAATAACCTGCGGGTTTATCAAAACATCTTTTTTCTCGTCGTGAAATATCGGTTTGCCACACACAATAACCAAATCGGGATACGCGAATAAACTCTTGGTCGTCGTGCGAACCTTCATATTCGGCGACAACCCTTGGCAGGGTTTATTTAACAATTTATTGTAAAAAATTCCCGACAAGCTAAAATTAATCTGACTATGCGCTAAACTCTCGCCCGCCATTTTGATAATTTTTCCGTCAATAAATTCGTGGCGTTCATCGGCTTCGCGCTCAAACTTTAAATATTCTTCAGGCGCAAAAGGTTTGCTTTTGACAAGCCGCAATTTTGCGCCGAAAGGTAAAATACTTTCCGCCGTTTCTATCGCTTCAAATTTTTTTAATGCCAAACCCATTTTGTTTCATCGGCGAATGTTTGTTTCTCGCAATTTGGAATGTAACATAAAAAAATTTTAGTTGCAAGACCACGTTGCACACTTGCAACAAATAAATTTGTCTGATACAATGTTTCACAGATGAAACGATTAAGTTTTATCAACAGTGCAAACGATTGAAATTAAAACAGTTTGTAGCTAAGGAGAAAAAGAAATGACAGCAATATCAATTGAAAAAAATAAAACGGAAAATTCGGAAAAGCGTGAAAAAAGAGCCAAATCAATCGCGGCGATGGGATTAGTCAACCGTGACGGCGAAAAATTTCGTGTTTCAACGCCATCTTTGCGTGGCAGACAAACTTCCTACGAAGTCTGGCGCGACGAAGCAGGAAAAATCCGTTGTAATTGTTTGGAATTTGAAGAAGCGGCTGTCAGCGATTCAACGTTTCGTTGCGAACACATCTTGGCGGTGAAATACGCTCTTGTCGCAAAAAACACCGAATCGGCGACAAAACAACCTGTGAAAGTAGAAACCGAAATAACGGTCAAACCGCCACAGATTGTTGCAGAAAACACAAACGCATCTGAGTCGCGTGCCGATTTGGAATTGCGGAACGAGGAAATTGGCGAAAAATCCAAAGTCCAAAATCCAAAGTTCAAAATCGAAATGTCCGCACGCGGCGAACAGGAGTCTGACGAGGTTCCGGAAAAGACTTCAGCCACCGGACAAGCTGATAAAAAGTCTGCCGAATCGCGTCCACTTGCGAACATAAAAGGAAATAAAGAAATGACACAAGAAAATTTACAATCAGTGCCGCGTTTGACGGCAGACGAAGAAACACCGAATAATGTGTTGAATTTTACTTCAACATTAAAGGAATTGCGAAAGAATGTTGACCCTGAATTGATTAGACAACGCGAAGGTTGGCGCGATAGCCGGGGCAATGTTCATACGGTTGATTATGTGGAATGGCATACCGTCGCCGATATTTTGGACGAAACCGCGCCGAATTGGTCGCACACGGTTAAAGATATGCGCCAAATCGGTGATATTTTCACCGTAACGGTGGCAATTACGATTGACGGAATTACCCGCGAAGGCATCGGAACAGGTTTGGCGGGAAGCGAAATGGGCATCAAAAAAGCCGAACACGACGCGCTTAAACGTGCCGCCGTTAAATTCGGCATTGCCCGCGAACTTTACAAAAAAGAATCGGACACAATTGAACGCGAAGGCGCAGTTCCGCCTAACAATGACGGCTTTCCCGCAAATCCGATAGCGCAAAGTCTGTCGGATTTGGTAACGGCGAAACAACTCGGAATGATTCGCGCCATTTCACGCGAAATCGGCATTGACGCGGACGAAGAATCAAACACTGTGATGCAATGCAAAACCGATGAACTTTCCAAACGTGCCGCATCGAGTTTTATTCAACATTTGCAAGATTTGCAAAAGCAACAACTTGTTGACGTGCAAATGCCGATGCGTCGCGCCGGTTAGAATCAATTACGAATTACTAATGTTGGTTCAATCTCGTAATTCGTAATTTGAAATTCGTAATTGAAAAATTTGAGTTGTGGAAACCGTCCTGCTTTCTCCGCAAAGCTAAAAATATCTCACTTCACAACTCAAACCTCTTTTTTTTACTTCCACAAATTTATCAAGCAGGGAAAATTTAAATTTTAAGGAGCAATAAAAAATATGTCAGAACAAGCAGTAGCAGCAACAGAACAAATGGTAATGCCGAAACACGGAGAATTTTGTTGGAACGAATTGGGGACAATCAATATCGAATCCTGTAAATCTTTTTATGCCGAACTTTTGGGTTGGCAAATTAAACAGAATGCACCACCGGCGGATTGTGAAGGCAGTGGAATGATTTATAACGAATTTAGCATTGACGGCAAAAAACCACTTGGCGGAATGTATCAAATGGGCAAAGAATTCGGCGATACGCCTTCGCATTGGATGGCATACGTCGCGGTTGATGATGTTGACGCTTCCGCCGCAAAAGTTACCGAACTCGGCGGAAGTGTCTGCGTTCCGCCAACTGATATTCCAAACACGGGACGTTTTTGCGTCATCAACGACCCGACGGGCGCGACAATTTCATTGATTACTTTAAAGGGAAAAATATGAAATTAGGCGCATTTTCAGTAAGTCTAAGCGTCAAAGACATTTAGACTTCAAAACAATTTTATGAAAACCTTGGTTTTACAGTCTTTGCAGGTAGCTTCGAGAAGAATTATCTCATTATGAAAAATGAGAATTCTTTAATCGGGCTTTTTCAAGGCATGTTTGAGAATAATATTATAACCTTTAATCCGGGTTGGGATGAGAACGCCAATAAAATCGAAACATTTGATGACGTTCGAGAAATACAGCGGCAACTAAAAAATAAAGGTGTCAAATTAGAAAACGAAGCAGACGAAAACACTTCCGGTCCGGCAAGTTTTATTGTAACCGACCCGGATGGAAATGCTATTCTAATTGACCAACATATTTAGAATCAAATTGGAGTTCACTAAAGTCAGCATTTACAGATGTTTGACGGAGTGAACTCTTTTTTTTGAATGTGGGTAAAACTGTTGTCAGTTGTTGCTAGTTTTTGAAAAATCGTGCTATTCTTTTGCCGAATTGAATTGTTTCAATCTATTCAATGACTTCCCCCGAATTTTCAAAACTAATTAGAAAGAGGAAAAAGATTATGGCAGGAAAATTTGAGATAAAAAAATCAAAAAATGACAAGTATCATTTCAACTTAAAAGCAGGCAACGGGCAAATTATTTTGTCCAGCGAAATGTATGAATCAAAATCGGCGTGTCAAAACGGCATCGAATCCATCAAGAAAAATGGCGGCGATGAAAAACGGTATGAGCGCAAAGAATCAACTAAAGGCGATCCGTATTTCATCCTGAAAGCGGGCAACGGACAAGAAATCGGCAGAAGCGAGATGTATTCGGGCAATGCTGCGATGGAAAACGGCATTCAATCCGTCATCAAAAACGCGCCTGATGCTGACATAGTTGATGCATCTGAAGCCTAAAATCATTTATTTTGTATCAAACATAGTTTTACCTTCTTCTGCGTGCATCACGAATTTGTGATGCACGCAGAATTTTTTATTTCACAAAATTAAATTTCTTTGCAATAATTAACTGCCAAGAAACTTAATTTCAAAAATATGTCAACAAAAAATTATTGTCTTTTTATCGCTGCATTTTTCTTTTTTCTTTTTGCCTTTTCAATTTCCGCACAAACTTCCCGACCAAATGTTAGTCGCGTCCAAACTTTTGACGTTCAGCATTATATTTTGCGCGTAAATTTTGACCGCGACAGTAAAATTCTGTTTGGCGACACGACCATTCAACTGAAACCGCTAAAAACCGATTTTAAATCAATCGAATTGGACGCGGCGGATTTAGAATTTGAATCGGTCAAACTCGAAAACTCGAACAAAGATTTAACTTATCGTTTAGGCGGGGAAAAAATTTTCATTACGCTTGATAAAGCCTATTCGCCCGATGATTTAATTTCCGTGCGGCTTAAATATTCGACCAAACCGCGAAAAGGCGTTTATTTTGTGGACGCAATCGAAAAGGACGGAAAAATATCTCGTGCGGCACAAGTTTGGAGTCAGGGCGAAGCGGAAGAATCGCATTTCTGGTTTCCCGGCTACGATTTTCCCGACGACAAGGCAACGAGCGAAGAATTTATCACGGTTGCCAAAGGCGAAACGGCAATCGGCAATGGCGAATTGCTTGAAACGCTAGAAAATCCCGACGGAACAAAGACTTTTCACTACAAAATACTTGTTCCACATTCTTCCTATCTCACCTCGTTTGTGGTTGGCACATATACGAAAGTTCCCGACACATACAAAAATATTGCGCTTGGCTATTATGTTTATCCCGACAAAACCGCGCTTGCCCAATCCGCTTACGGCAAAACAAAGGAAATGATGCGCGTTTATGAACAATTAACAGGCGTAGATTTTCCGTATAACAAATATGACCAAACGATGGTTGCACAGTTTCAGTTTGGCGGAATGGAAAATATTACGGCGACGACGATGGCTGATTCGGAAATTATCTTTGCCGATTTTGATTTTGGAAAAAATGTCGTCGAAGATTTGGTTTCGCACGAACTCGCGCACTCTTGGTTTGGTAATTTGGTAACTTGCAAAAACTGGTCGGAACTTTGGCTAAATGAAGGATTTGCAACATTTATGGAAGCGGCTTATCGTGAAAAAATGTATGGGCGCGAAGATTACCTACGAAAAATCAACGAAGATTCCGCCACCTTTATCATCGCCGATGCGAGAAGCCGAAAGCGTCCGCCACTTTTTAATCCGCAAGCCGAACCGATTACTTTATTTGATGAACCTGAATTTATTTATCAAAAAGGCGGTGCGGTGATTCACACTTTGCGCGAAACCGTCGGCACGGAAAATTTTTGGAAGGCAATCAATCTTTATCTAAATCGCCATAAATTCCAAAACGTCGAATCGCCCGATTTACAAAAAGCGATGGAAGAAACTTCCGCAATGAACTTAGACTGGTTTTTTTCGCAATGGGTTTATGGCGCGGGATTTCCAAAACTCAACGTCAAACAAGCGTATAATCCAACCACAAAAACACTGTCTTTGACCGTAACACAAACGCAAAAATTAGATAAAACAACGCCGTCAGTATTTATTTTGCCGCTTGACGTGGAAATAATCACCGCGAAAGGTGTTAAAACCGAAAAGATTGAAGTCAAAAAAAGATTGGAAACATTTTTGATAAAATTGGACGGCAAACCGCGTGAGGTTGAAATTGACAAAGACCTGAAAATTCCGCTTAAATCGGTAAAATTATTGCCTTTGAATTCGCCGAAAAGTAGATAAAAACAAAAAGTTCCGCGCCAAAAACGCGGAACTTTTCGCTTTGAGAAGACGGATGTCTCGTTTGATTCGTTGAAAAAAATCAAAGGCACGAAGCACACACAAAATCGCACCTAAAACGGCTTTAATTTATCAGTGTCTTCTTCACCACACCTACGAGGTTAGCTGCCGGGCTAGGAATGAAGAAGTCTCCCCGCGTTTTCTTTAGCTAAACGCTTCGCCCCTGTATTTTGCGTAAAGTGCCGCAAAATGTTGGTTCCCCCGCGTTATTTTACGTTCAAAATAACTTCGGCGATCAAGTTTTCAACATTCAATAATATATCACCTGTTTTTTGTTTTAGCAAGAAAAAAGTTTAAAAGTTTAAAAGTTTAAAAGTGAAAAGGTGAAAAAGTTAGTTAATTTTACAAGTTAGCTTTTAAGCTTTTAAACTTTTTCACCTTTTCACTTTTAAACTTTTTAGAGTTGATAAAGCATAAGATAGACGATTACACCGCTTGCTGAAACATACAACCAAATCGGATAGGCGTATTTTACTACTTTTTTGTGGCTGGAAAATTGCTTGGTAATAGCAAAAAACATCGCCCGAAGCACCAACGGCAAAACTATCAACGAAAGTCCGATGTGGCTAATTAACAGAGAAAAATAAATATATCTAGAAAAACCTTCGCCGTAAAATATATTGGCGGGATTTGAGATGTGATAGATAATGTAGCAAACCAAAAACAAACCGCCCAAAATAAAAGCCGTCGTCATTGCAATCCGATGAAGATGAACTTTGCTTTGTTTGATAAAAATTAAGCCGCACAATAACACGATAGTTGTCAAAGAATTGATAATGCCAATAGCGTGAGATAAATTTTTCGTCCATTCGCCAAGATATAATTTATTTGTAAAAGAAAGCAAAATAGCCACGACAATCGGCACAACGACCGAAATGACGTTTATCAAAACCATTGATCTTTTTTCTTGCGGCATTTTATTATTTGATTTTTAACAGTAGAAATTGCTGTGATTTTGTAATTTTGTAAACCTTTGTTTAACGACTAAGTTAGACCTCAATGCGAGAAACATTGACTTTCTACTTTTCGCGCAAGTCTCAAAGATTCTGCGTCAACAAACCAAAACTTATCTTCTTCAGTCCAAAAAATTCTTTTATATCCGTTCATTACTGAGCGGTATAAGAATTGCTATTTGAAAAAAGGAGTTGTAGTAGAATCAGAAAAATAAGATATTTAAGTGTGAATCAAAAACTATTTTTCATACTTCTACGTCCGATCGAAGCTGTTTTAGCTTTGATTTCCCCAATTATAGACTAAAAAGCCTTGTCCAAGAAACTGTTCTTTGCTGATTTTGTCAAGAAACTACTTTTTGCTTATTTAGAGTAAGTCAGTTCTTTGCGGAGTTTAACGCTAGAGTTAAAAACGAATCAGAAATGTCGGGACTTAGGTTTGGCTGATTCACCGTTTTCAACTTTGAAATATGGTTTTTATCGGGATTCTACTAAGTTGGCAAAGACCTTATTTGAAACGGTTTTAAGCGAGATGAACTTCAAACGCATCAAGCACTTAGACGAGGTTGGATTATTTGCAAGTGATTAATAGGAGTTTGTTTCCGACTTTGGTTCAGATGAGTTAGAGTCAGTATCGAAAGCAGAAAAATGCTTTCAAATTGCATTTAAGTTTTGAGTTAAACCGAATGATTATAATGAGCCCTAAAATTCAGACAGGTAGCTAAGGTGGAAAAAGATGATAAAATTGCTGATAAAAATAAGATTATGGCAAACATCAGATACCGTAAAAACTATCAGTCGGATTTCAAAGCCAAAGTTGCTTTGGAAGCGGTCAAAGGCAGATTAACGATTAACGAGATTAGCAAAGAATTTGGAGTTCATCCGAATCAGATTTCCAGATATGTAATTGACTTTGAAGTTTCAAACTCAAAAGTTTATTCCGAATCGGGCTGGGCGCATTGCAAAATCTTTTGTTCAATTACCACAAACCAAAGAAATACAGGGAGTTGGAGATGTTTATTCGCCTACTGTCGTGTGCTTAGTACTTGGATTCAAGAAGTAAGTGCAACTCTTGATAAAAATTAAAGAGTAAGATGTTCAGTAGTTTTAGCTCTTTAATTTTCATCAAAGAGTTGACATGAAAAAATACAAACATCTTACT
>JANOXW010000785.1:0-1581 GCA_031418635.1 Acidobacteriota bacterium | reverse complement strand
AACACTCGAAAAAGCCCGAAGACCGCGAAGGCAAACGACTGAATCAAGATTCGACCGACGATTTATCATATTTTGACGAAGCGACAAAACAGCGTTTTTATCCGTATGTCATCGAACCTGCCGTTGGTGTAAATCGCACTTTGCTCGCTGTTCTGATGGACGCTTACACCGAAAAAACAAACGACAAAGGCGAAACACGAGTTATCTTAAAACTAAAGCCTGAACTCGCGCCAATCAAAGTCGCCGTTCTGCCATTGGCGAAAAACAAACCTGAAATTGTAGCGATGGCAAAGGATTTGAAAAAACAACTTTTGCCCGCAATGCGAACCGTCTATGACGACACCGGCGGCATCGGCAAACTTTATGCAAGACAAGATGAAATCGGCACACCATTCTGCGTTACGGTTGACCACGAATCTTTAGAAGACAACGCCGTTACGGTGCGCGACAGAGATACTTGGGAACAGGAACGGGTAAATATTTCCGATTTGAAAGAATATCTGCAAAAGCGTTTGCAATGATTCTGTGACAGTTTAATTTTTCAAAAAAACACTTTGTAAAATGATGGTAGAAAAAAAAGCGGTTAAGCAATGTCTTTTTAATAAGATAAACCTCGCTCATTCTGTCTGCCTCAATAATCTAATCAACTTCGTATCGCCGAAATATTTTCGATGATAATTACTGGTTTGTGTCATAAAATCATAACAATCGTTTTTTACCGTAATCTATATCTGTTGTTTGTGCATCAAAAGTCAAGGAATAAATCGAGAACGCCAAAACATTGTTAGGTTGGGAACGTAAAATTAAGCCGAGTTTGCATATTAAAACAGGCGATTGCTAAACTTAAAGCTCGTCAGTTTATCAAAAAAATTAAGGAGTACAAAATCAATGAAACGAAAAAACATTTTATTTGTCGCATTATTAGCGTTAATTACATTCATCTCGTTTGCCAATGTGAGCAGTAGTGCCAACGATGGTTTTGCTGTCGGAAAAACTTTGGAAAACTTCAAACTTCCCGACACAAACGGCAAGGAACAATCTTTCAACGATTTGAAAGGCACAAACGGCGCAATCGTCGTGTTTCTCTCGGCGCAATGTCCGGTTGTGCGCGGTTATAATGACCGAATTAACCAACTTGCCGCCGATTACAAGGCAAAAGGCATTAACTTTATCGGCATCAATTCAAATTCAACCGAATCGCTCTCTGATGTCAAGACACACGCCGCCGCTACTTATAAATTTCCCGTCCTGATTGACAAAGGCAATGTTTTAGCCGACCAACTCGGTGCCACAGTTACGCCCGAAGTCTTTTATTTCAACGCCAAAAACATTCTTATGTATGAAGGGGCGATTGACAACGACCGACGCGGCGACAATCCGACTGAAAATTATGTCCGCGTCGCCCTTGATTCGGGACTTGGCGGAAAGGAAATCAGCAAACAAAGCGCAAAAGCGTTTGGCTGTTCGATAAAACGGGTTGAGTAAAATTAACGAAACAAATTTGTTAGGAAAATAAAAGTAATGCTTTATAAATTGCCACTAGCTTTAGCTAGTGGATAGAGATTTCAAGTTTCGGCTTTA
>JANOXW010000784.1:0-3620 GCA_031418635.1 Acidobacteriota bacterium | reverse complement strand
AATTTGCTTCGTTCAATTCGGCTAAACGATTAGCTGTTAAAAAACCAGCCGGAAAACTGCACAAAGTTTTGTGCAGTTTTCCGGCTGGTTTCTTTATTACTCACAACTTTCAGCGTAATTAGGATTTTAACCAACTTTGGTTTATCCTAATCGCATCAAAAAAAACGGCGTTTTGTTTTATCTGAAAGCGTCAAAATGCTCCCGATAAATTTTAACCGATTTCAAAACTTTTGCCCCCAAATAAAACGAATATGAAAATAAAAAATTTACTTTTTGCGACAATTTTAGGTGGTTTGATGGTGTTTTCGAGTCAAGCCGTTTTTGCCCAATTTGTTCAGTGCGACCGGAATAATCATACGCCGATTCAATGTGGTTATTATGAAGAAGGCTATCAGGACGGCGAAAAAGACGCACGCACTAATCAGCGTAGCGATTATCGGCGTTACAAAAATAAACTCGACAATCGTTACGAAACATTTTACAGCCAAGGCTATGATGCAGGCTATAATAGTGCTATTCCGACGGTGCGTTGGGATTCGACACAGCGCGATATTTATGACCGCGGTTATCGGGACGGCAACAATGACAAACGGCGGAATCAAAGCCGTTCACCGGAACGCAACCAGCAACTTTATAACCGCGAGTATGTTGCCTATTATCAAAAAGGCTATTATGACGGTTATGACGGGAATCAGAAGCAATATGACTCAGACCTCGGCGGAAATCCAACGCCATTTCCGACTCCGGGCGGCGGGCGTGGCGGTCGTGGCACAAACACCGGAACTTTGAATTGGACAGGTCGCGTTGACAATCGCGTGAACATCATTATTCAAGGAGATGATGTGCGAAACGAAGACGTTACGGGTTCGGGGTTTCAAGCGGGAACTCAAAATCTGAATGGCATTTTGCCGCGTCGTCCCGCAACTGTTTCAGTCATCAAACGCAACGGACGCGGCAATGCGTTCGTGCTTCAACAACCGACACGCGACAATAATTATACCGCGATTGTTCAAGTTTCCGACGATAAAAGCGGTGCGGACAATTACCGTTTAGATATTTCTTGGACGGCGGGCGGTAACACGATTGAACCATATCAAACGGGCAGAGTTACTTGGCGCGGAAGAGTTGACCAAACCGTCAATATCTCGATTGCCGGAAGCGATGTTGAAACGCAAGATATTGCCACCGGCAGACTTTCAAACGTCAATTTTAATATCAACGGTTATTTAGCACGGCGCGTTGGCACGGTTTCGATTAGAAAAACCAGAGGTCGTGGCACAGTTTCCATTGTCGAGCAACCTAATGAAAATAATGATTACACAGCAGTCATACAGGTTTTTGACCCTGATCGCGGTGATGATGATTATGAATTTGAAGTTAATTGGTAAAATTTAATGTTAGACGAAAAGGCGATTGTAAAATCGCCTTTTTTCTTTATCTAAAATTTGCTGACAACGATTTTGTTTGTTGAACTTCGGTGTGAAATTCCAAATAATCAACCAATTTCAAGAAATCCATTCGCGGATACGAATAACGTCCGACAGGGCGAAAGGCGAGTTGTGGTTTGGTGTTTTCAAAAATGTGAAAGCCCCAATAAAGTAATTGTTTGCTAAACCGAATCGCCGTATCTTGTGGATCAATATAATGACATCGCGTATCTCTTTCGGTGATTTGTTTGAATTGCGTCTTCAAAATCTGATTCAACAGCGTATTGCGTTTTTCTTCGTCGGTTTGCAGACTGTTGATTAAAACGAACAGATGCGCCCTAGTATTTTCGCGCCGAATTGCGTTAAAAGTTCGCTTGATCACGTCGGCGTTTTTGTTGACACCAAGCGGATTTAAAGTTGTCGGAATCAGGCAATAGTCGAACTTGCGGATAAATTCAATCGGATTTGCGTCAAATTCGGGATTGCAATCGCAAACGACGATTTTTGTGTCTTTATAATCGGCTTCGTCCCAATCTTCGTGGCTTAAAACCGACAGAACCGAGCCGAGATTTCCTTTTGTCGCGGGCAAATAAACGCCTTCGCCGAGCAGTTTTCGCAAATTTTGCTGATGGTCTAAATCAATCAGCGCGACATCGTAGCCATTAAGCGCAAACGCGCCGGCGAGATGTGCCGAAATTGTAGTTTTGCCAACGCCACCTTTGCAAGTAAAAACTCCGATGTAGATTGTTTTAGTTTTTTCTTTCGGCGCGTCAACTTTTTCGCAATCCCAAATCAATTGATTGTCGCGCAAAATCGCTAATTGCAGGTTGGTAATTTTTTCTTCGCGCAAATAGGCATAAACCGACGGCGTAAAACCGCTGGTCGAGATAAATATTCCGTTACTAAAACTTTTGAGATTCGGTTGGGCGAGAAAATCGAGAAACTTTTCGATTTGTCCGAGATGAACTTTGGCGCGTTGATTGCGGACTTGAACGGCTGATTTTGCGCCCGATTTGACGAGTTCGATATTGTAATCTTTAACGTCTTGCGACGTAACTTTCGCCGACCAACCTTCGCGGCGCAACAAAAAAAGAGACAGTCTTTCCGTTTCGGTAGCTCTTTCAATTACAGTTTTTTTTCGTCGGTCGGAGTCGGTTAAAACGTCGAGCATTTCTGCCCAACTGATTCTTTTTTGGGGCATTTTATTTTTTTATTCGGCAAATCCTTGCAAAACTTCGTCGGCGTGTTCGGCAACTTCTACCTTATCGAAAATCTTTTTTATCGTGCCGTCTTCGGCAATCAGAAACGTCTTTCGTAAAACTCCGTTGTAAGTTTTTCCCATAAACTTCTTTTCACCGTAACTGCCATATAAGTCAGCAATAGCGTGGTCGGTGTCGGCTAACAGCGTGAACGGTAAGTCGTATTTGGCAATAAATTTTTGGTGCGATTTTTCGTTATCGGTCGAAACACCGAGAACTTTGATATTTTCATCACTCAACGCGGAAAAATTGTCGCGCAACGAGCATGCTTCTTTAGTGCAGCCGGGAGTATCGTCCTTCGGATAAAAATACAAAACCACTTTTTGTCCAAGCAAATTCGACAGTTTTACGTCTTCGCCGTTTTCATCTTTTCCTGTAAAATCCGGGGCAATATCTCCCGCATTAAGCATAATGTTCTCCATTGTTTGAATTTGTTACAATTGTAACACGGCGGACGAAAAAATATGAAAAGACTGACCGAACCGAAAGCCTTAGACGATTTGAAAAACATCAAAACGGCGTATCGTGAGTTTATAAAAATCAATTATGAACACAACGCGAAAAGTTGTTTGACCTGCGAAACACAAGGCGCGTGCTGTCTTGACGCGCATTTTGTCAATGTTCATATTACAAAACTCGAAGCTGTGGCAATAAAAGAAACGCTCGCCAAATTGAGCGAAGAAAAACAACGCGAAATATACCGCCGCGCCCGCGAAACGGTGGAAAAATATGATTTGAAAACTTCGGGTGACACCTTCGCGCAAACTTTCGCCTGTCCGTTGTTTGAAAAAGGCATCGGTTGTCTCGTTCACGAAAACGGAAAACCTGCGCCGTGCATTTCACATGCTTGTTACGAAAACAAAGCGGATTTGCCACCCGAACAATTTCAAGCGCAAACCGAACAGCGCATCGAAAGATTGAACAAACGAACCTA
>JANOXW010000783.1:0-8870 GCA_031418635.1 Acidobacteriota bacterium | reverse complement strand
GCCGGCGGAGGCGGAAGTTACGGTTTTGACCGCAACAGACGTTTTTATTCCACCGGAGATCAGTGCAGAGGATGCGGCGGCGGAACCCTTTCCGCCGGATGTGCCGCACGGAGTTAAATTGGCATGGGAACGCAACAAACACCGGTTTGAAGAAGCCGAAAGGCTCGCCGCCGAAGCCGCCGACATTCTGCAATCAAAGTTTTCCGGTTGGAAAATCACTCCCGGTGCCCACGCCGAAACGCCGCATTGGGCGATTATCATGAAGGCAGTTGTGTGGAAGCCGGATTTAATCGTGGTCGGGTCGCACGGTCGTTCCGCCCTGGGGCGAATGATCCTGGGAAGCGTTTCGCAGAAAGTTCTGTATGAATCACGTAGTTCGGTGCGGATTGCGCGTGGTCGAAACATACCTATCAATACTCCGATCCGGCTCGTTGCCGCGGCAGATGGTTCGCCGGATGCTGAGGCAATGCTTGATAGTATCGTTTCGCGTAATTGGGGAAAAGGGACGCAAGTTAAACTCGTTACAGTTGCCGAACCTTTTCACCAATACGGAGTTGAACCCGATGCACAAATGAATCGAATCCGTGATATTCAAACGCTTGCCGAACAGAAATTGATTAAAGCCGGGCTGGAAGTGATTCCGATTGTCGAGCAGGGCGACCCGAAGTATATTCTCATCCGCGAATCCGAGGCGTGGAACGCGGACTGTATTTTTTTGGGAGCGCAAGGTCATCGCTTTCTCGATAGATTTCTGCTTGGCAGTGTTTCGTCGGCGGTTGCCGCCCGCGCTCATTGCTCGGTCGAAGTTGTCCGCAAAGCGAGAAATACCGATTCAAACGAATCACGCATAAATGTCTCTGAACAGTAAATTTTATTTTGGAATGAAGAAACTTTTCGGGACGATTTACGCCTATTTCAAAGAGTTGGGAAGCCTCACGCCGATAGCTTTTGTAACGGCGTTCCTGCCGATGCTTGGAAGCGCGATTTTGATTTTGCTGGCGCATCCGCTCGGAAACTGGCTGCGCGGGAATTGGGAAATCGGCACGCCGCTTTATCTGCTCGGCGTTTTATTTTTTTGCGGACTTGCGCTGCTTCCGACCAACGTCGTCGGAATCGTCGCGGGTTGGGTTTTTGGTTTCGATTTGGGGATTGCGGTTTTAATTGCGGGTATCGTCGGGGCGGCTTCGATTTCGTTTTTGATTCATTCGCGCATCGTCGGCGACAAACTTCCGCACGTTTTTGACACGCATCCGAAAGCGAAAGCGATTTACGAAGCCTTAGTCGGGCAGAGCGTCTGGCGCGCGGCATTGATAATTTCCCTGCTGCGGCTTTCGCCCGCAATGCCTTTCGCGTTGACCAATTTTTTGATGGCGGCGGCGCGTGTTCCGCTTAAATCCTTTGTCATCGGCACCTTTGTCGGAATGCTGCCGCGTTCTTCGGCGGTTGTTTTCGTCGGCGTGGGACTTTCGGAACTGACATTCGATAATCCACAAAACACCTGGTTGATCGTTTTCGGAATCGTCGCCACCATAATTTCAGTCATCGTCATCGGCACCATTAGCAAACACGCTCTTGAGCGTCTGACTGCCCGGCAAATTGAAGTTTGCCGGACAGCCTGAAAAACTAAAAACGCGCGACAAACTTCAATTTGCCGGACATTTATAAAGAGATTTTAGACAAAGGAATTAACGCTTAAGGAATAATTATGACACTTTGGCGATGTTTATGAGTTCGCCGATCCGCAAAGCCTGAATGCAGGTTTCGGCGGGCATTTCATTGCGGCTTTGATATGGCTTTTTTTTTAGAGAAGAAAACTTTTGGCTCTACGCGCCTTTAATTTTGTGGATTAGCGGAATTTTCTATCTTTCTTCGAGCAGAGGTTCGATTTCGCGCACTGCGGTTTATTTCGTTCCGCTGCTCGATTTTTTGTTTCCGCGCGGTGGCGACGAGCAGACATTTAAAAAACATCATTTCGTCGTTCGCAAGTTGTGTCATTTTTTCGGCTACGCGATTCTCGCTCTGCTGGCTTCGATTGTTTTTTACAATTCGTCGCTGCCCGCGGCGGAAAAATTCTGGTATGCCTACGCCTTCATCATCGTTTTAGTCGTCGCTTCGATGGATGAAATCCGGCAGAGTTTTTACCCGGAGCGCGACGGCTCGCTGTCAGATGTCGCTCTCGACTGCCTCGGCGGTCTGACGATGATTTTCTTGTTTTGGATTTTCAGCGCGAATCGTTTTTCAATATGGATTTTAATCTTTTAATGGGCAATTTTCTGAACCCGCCGATTCTTTTCTTTTTTCTCGGACTGATGGCGGTTTTGGCGAAATCGGATTTGGAAATTCCCGCTCCGATTCCGAAAATTCTGTCGCTGTATTTGCTGTTCGCCATCGGTTTTAAAGGCGGAGTCGGACTGGCGGCGAGCGGTTTGGGAACGCAAATCGTCGTCGTTTTAATCGCCGCCGCTGCGATGGCTTCGATTGTTCCGCTTTACGCTTTTTTCGTGTTGCGCCGCAAATTGCCCGTCGCCGATTCCGCCGCGATTGCCGCCACTTACGGCTCGGTCAGCGCGGTGACATTCATTACAGCCGCGGCGTTTTTGGAAAAATTGGGCGTTCCCTAGGGCGGTTACATGGTCGCGGTGATGGCTCTGATGGAATCTCCGGCGATTATCGTTGCCGTCGCGCTTTACCGGCTGCGCTCGATTGATAAAAGCGGCGCAGCTTTTTCGTGGAAGGAGTTGTGGCGCGACGCATTTTTTAACGGCTCGGTTTTTCTGATTATGGGCAGTCTCGTCATCGGCGCGCTGTCTGGCGAGGCGGGCGCGAAGGCTCTCAAGCCGTTCACGAACGACATTTTCGCGGGCGTTCTGTGTTTTTTCCTGCTCGATATGGGCATCGTCGCGGCGCGTCGGCTCGGCGATTTGCGAAAAGCGGGAGCGTTTCTGACCGCGTTTGCGATTCTGCTGCCGCTCGTCAACGCGGCGGCGGCGATTCCGCTCGCCTACGCTCTGAGCTTGTCGGCGGGCGACGCATTTATGTTCACGATTCTCTGCGCCAGCGCGACGTATATCGCGGTTCCGGCGGCGATGCGTCTTTCGATTCCCGAAGCGAATCCGAGCCTGTATGTGCCGATGTCGCTTGCCATCACTTTCCCGTTCAACATCATCGCCGGAATGCCCATTTATCTGGCGATTATCGACTATTTCTGGAGGTAGAAAATTTATGATGCCAATCAAAAAAATCGAAATCATCATTGACGCGCTGGAGTTGCCCGCCGTCTTAAAACTGCTCGACGAGGCGGGCGTGTCCGGCTACACAATCATCAGGGACGCGACCGGCAAAGGCGAGCGCGGCGAGCGCGGCGGCGGCGAGTTGAGCGGAACTTTCATCAACAGTTATGTGATGACCGCTTGCCCGCCCGAACAAGTTTCGTCGGTCGTCGAAACTCTGCGCCCAATTCTCAAACGCTACGGCGGCGTGTGCCTCGTTTCCGACGCGCAATGGCTGATTCACTAACCGCTTTCTAAACAATTCCGCAAATAAAAGTCGAGCTTGAATGTTGAAAACCAACGCTCAGGCTCGACTTTTGGTAAAAACAAAATTCCTTTAATCCGAAGTCGTTCGGGTTACTGTTTTATCTTATAAAAACCGGCATTTTCACGCCGCCCGACGCGCGGCGAGTCTTCGCGGAAATCCAGTTCCGAAGCGAACCGCGCCAGCACTTCGCGCTCTTCCGGGCTGACGGATTTGTCCACGTCCATCACCGAATTGCCCGCCGCCGCCGCCGCGATTTGTAGGCAGCGTTTGATGAGTTTTGAACTTTTTAACTTGCGCTCTTTGACGGTCATCGCCGCTAAGTGAGATTTTATCAGCGACAGGCAATTACCAAAAAACTGCTGTCCCGGCTGATAAACGAGCAATTCGTCGAGCGTTTCGTTCAAGAAATGTTTTTCGTCAATCTTTTCCTCGCGCGCTGCCGTGAAAATCAGTTGTTTTTCGTTCCGCGCAATCGCGCCGTGCGCCCACGCCGTTTCGACGAGCGGGATGAGAAAAAGCAGCGGCATTTCCGGCGCGCTCAGACGTTCTCTCCGCGCGCCATGTTTTCGCGGCGCGGCATCTTCGATTGTTTCCTGATTCGGGTTTTCCATAGTTTTGTTTGAATCTTTCATCATTTTCTCCTTTTTTATAAATGCGGCGAAGCGATTGCCGGAAACACTTTTTTCGCTTTTTCTATTTTTTCGCGCTTTTTGCTCGCCGGTTTTCGCTTCGCAATTGTTTGTTTTTAAATCAGTTTGATTTCTTTGTCTTTCGGAAACATCAGCGAAATTATGACTGAAACCGCAATCGTCGCGCCGATGAAACCGAGCGAATAACCAATTGGAAATTTGCCGCCGAAAGCATCGTTGAGCCAGACCATTTTCAAGCCGACGAAAATCAGCACGACCGACAAGCCGTATTTCAAAAGATAAAATTTATCAACCGCGCCGGCGAGCATAAAATACATCGCCCGCAAGCCCAAAATCGCAAAGATATTCGACGTGAAAACGATAAACGGCTCTTTCGTAATAGCGAAAATCGCCGGAACCGAATCAACCGCGAAAATGATGTCGGTCAATTCGATAAACAGCAGCGCGATAAAAAGCGGCGTGGCGTAAAGAATTTTATTGATGGAGACGAAAAATTTCTGCCCGTGATATTCGGGAGTGACGGGAACGAATTTCTTAAACAGTCTGATCAGAAAATTCTTCTCCGGGTCAATTTCCTTGTCAGGCACGAGCATCATCTTGATTCCCGTAATAATTAAAAACGCGCCGAAAACGTAGATGACCCAGTGAAACTGCATCAGAAACGAACCCGCGCCGATGAAAATCGCCCGGAAAATGAGTGCGCCCAAAATCCCGTAGAACAACACGCGGTGCTGATAAATTTTCGGGACGGCGAAATAAGCGAAGACCATCACGAATACGAAAATGTTGTCCACCGACAACGCTTTCTCGACGACGTAGCCGGTTAGATACTCCAGCCCGACGGCAGTTGCCGCCGCTTCCGGGTTGAATCCGGGAATTGCCAACAGCCGCTCGTCCTGCGGAAACTTCCACGCCGCGTAATAATAAAGCCCGACGTTGAAAACCAGCGCGAGCGTCACCCAAACGACGCTCCACGCGGTCGCTTCCTTAATCGAAACTTCGTGCGCGTTGCGGTGAAATACGCCCAAGTCAAGCGCGAGCATCAATAAAACGAAAGCCAGAAATCCGGCGTAAAACCAATAGTATTCGGCAAAGGGAAAGAGAATTTGTTTCCATTTAATTTATAAATTTTCCTTTTTGTTTTTCAAAGCCCGCAAAAAGGAAAAGACCTTTCGCAAGCTGTTTTTCGTGTCAGCCGCAAAAGGTCTCGATAATTTCACCGGCGCGCCGGATTGCCATGGCTTTATATGTGACAATCGAAATGACGACGTGCGCCGAACCCGCTTTTTCCAAGCGGGTCATCTACTCCCCTTATTCAATTTTCAAACCCGGTTGTCGCGTCGAGGCAATCACAACAGAGTGTGGCGATAAAACGATTGCTAACATACAACCGCCGATTGGCTGTATTGCTATCCAGCTTCCAGCTCAATTGCTATCTCATTTTGCAAGCAGTGTGCCGCAACATTTTTTCCGAACTAATATGAGCTGAAAAATTGTTTTAGCGAATTGATATAAGTATTTCAGAGAATTGTTCGGACCCAAACGGATAAATATTGACTCAATCAGCCGGAAATCAAAAGTCCCTTTATGCGACAAAATCGTGGCAGAATGCGACGCACGAAATTCAACAAACTAAAAAATCCTTGACTATACAATTTAGGGCTGCTCCCTTTTATATCTCGTTAGCAATCTTACTCAAGAATGTGGCACAAAGGGATAAATACCATCTTATCAGTGACATCAACATTGATTTTTCAATTTTAGTCAACGGCATATCATAAAATTCTGCTTTTATGATATAGTTTTTTCTGAAAATACGGAAAATCTGGAGAAATAATCGATAAAGACTTTGCTAAACTGTTGATTTTATTAGACTATTGATTAAATTATGAGCCAAACAGCCGTTGTCCGCATCCCAGAATCACAAATTTTAACCCCAACGGGTGAGTTTGATACCCGCTTAAATGGAAAAATTGCCCAACAATTCATCAATAAATCAAATTCCGAACTAACGAGGAAGAATTACTTGTCAAATCTGCAACAGTTTATGCTCTTTTCGGGTAAGAAAGATATTCACGAAGTCCAAATTGAAGATATCTTAGCGTGGCGTAATTCAATGGAACGTCGGGAACTTGCGCCGCATACGATTGCCACCAAGTTAGCCACAATCAGTGCATTGTTTGAATATTTCCGCGATTACGGAATTGTCAATCGAAATCCCGCCACGACCAAACTTGTTCCACGCCCGGAAAGACCTTTGCAAAGTCCAAAGGGACGAGCCTTGACGGTCAAAGAAGTTCGGTATCTGCTCTACACCATCAATCGGGATAACCCATTGGATTTACGCGACTTTGCTATCATTTACTCTATCTTACGCTTGAGTTTACGGGTTTCGGAAATCTGTCATGTTCAAGTTTCGGACATCAAAAAAGATGGCAAACATTGGGTCAAAGATTACAAATCCAAAGGCGGACGCAAGGAACGCCAACCCTTACCCAAAGATGTCAAACAAGTGATTGATGATTACTTGGAAGCGGATAGAGTCAATCGAAAGGACAGCAAAACAGGTGGTGAAAATGCCTATTTGTTTCAAGCAGATGTAAACTCGCGTAATTTTGGAAAGTCACAACCCTTGACCACAAGGCATATTTGGTATCTCGTCAAACGCAAAGGCGAACTCGCCGGAATTGGGAAACTTGCACCGCACGACTTGAGAAGAACCGCGATTACCAAAGCCTTTCAGCAAAACACTCCAATTACCGCAATTTTGAATATGAGTAAGCATAAATCGGTGGAAACTTTAATGATTTACAATAAAGGTTTGGATAACTTGGAAAATAATGCAGTGCATTCGCTCAATTATGATGAAGATTGAAAATCAAAGAAGGTTGCTTATTAGTAAATATTGTAAAAACTAGGCTTACTGTAATACCACAAACATTGTTAAACCAAAGTTCCTATTTTTTGCCTTATCTCGGCTGTATCCCTAATGAACTTTGCCGCCGACAGGTCTTCTGTGAGAGATTACCGAAAGTGGTTCAGAGCTATGCCCGCCAGACGGTTCGACTGAATTCGGCACTGACTCTACTGGCTTTTGCTCTGGGTGGCGAAGCCGGTGCAAAAACTGCTTCCGATCTTGGTTTAAGGGTGAGTGGCGATACACTTTTGCGTCGGATTCGCCGTAGTTCTGTTCAAACAAAAGGCAGTATTAAAACTCCGCGCGTCCTCGGCGTTGATGATTTCTCATTTCGGCGCGGCATCAGTTTTGGCACGATCCTGGTTGATTTGGAGCAGCGAAAGCCGATTGATCTGTTACCGGACCGTGAAGCGGAAACCTTAAAAGTATGGCTCGACGGACACCCGGGCGTTGAAATCATTTCCCGTGACCGCTCAGGTGCTTACGCCGATGGTGCGGCGCGCGGCGCACCTAACGCCGTTCAAATTGCCGACCGCTTTCATTTGCTGCAAAACTTAACACGCGTTAATGGAGCGATTTGTCAATCGTTTTCAGAGTTTGTTAGTGTCAGCGACTCTGGCTATAAATAAAGAGCACACATCGTTTCCTATATCTGCTGATGAAAAATGTCTGACCTCGATGTTGTCTTCGCTGTCAGACAAGCGGAGTCAGGAAAAGCGAGAACGACGATTCGAGCGGTATCAAAAAGTCATTCGCTTACATCAGGAAGGGCTGATTCACCGCGAAATTGCCACACGAACCGGATTAAGTCGAAGCACCGTTCTTCATTATTTGAAAACTGATGCTTTTCCCGAACGGCAGCGACATTCAACTAATGGGAGCATTTTAGATTGTTTTCTGCCATATCTTCATCAGCGATGGTTGGAGGGTTGCCGTAATGCGCTGGCAATTGTGGCGTGAAATCAAAGAACAAGGCTATCCGGGAACAAATCGAATGGTCATTCGCTATATTGCCCGGCTCCGCGTCGTAGGAGATGAATTATCGCAAACCCCGGCAATAAACTCCGCCAATGGTAAATCAACTGTTTTCAAAACCCCGTCAACAAGAAGAGTCGCCTGGTGGTTGCTGCAATCGCCGGAAGATTTGAAGCCGGAGCAACGTGAATTTCTCGAACAATTTATTAATTTATGTCCCGAAGCTCACAAAATACAAGAGCTGGGGCGGAAATTTCGGGCAATGATCCGAGAACGGCTTGAATCGAACTTTGACGACTGGATGAAGGCGGGTCAGGAAAGCGGAATCAAGGAATTGGAGAACTTTGTCAAAGGAATTAAACAGGATCGGGCAGCGGTCAAAGCTGCCTTGAAATTTGAATGGAGCCAAGGACAGGTCGAAGGACAAGTCAACCGTTTGAAAATGCTCAAACGACAAATGTATGGTCGGGCAAAATTCGACCTGTTGCGAGCGCGAGTATTGCACCGGGTTTGAAGATTAAATCAATCAATTTTCAAAGAACAGCAGTCTGTTTCAAAGACGACAATTTGCACCAAAAGTGCGAATGACCCGGGTTTTTTCGCTCTCACAGTCTAGCTTATATGCAATGCTCTTGAAATATTCACCGTGTTTAATGCAGTAAAACAACGGACCGGCGCATAACGTGCAGATAATTCTCACCGATTCGACAGTTAAAGAATTTGCTAAAGAATTTCAGCGTTCAAATGAATTTTGAAAACCTATTCTTTATGGTTCAGACGGTCAACGGTTG
>JANOXW010000782.1:0-2666 GCA_031418635.1 Acidobacteriota bacterium | reverse complement strand
CGCGCTTGGCGACGATTTTGTGTTTGATATTGATTTAACATCGAATCGTTCGGATTGTCTGTCGCATTTGGGCGTGAGCCGTGAAATCAGAGCAATTACGAATTACGAATTACGAATTGCGAATTACGAAGACCAAAAATCGAAGACCGAAAATCAACAGTTAGTTTCGATTCAAGATGCGGATTTGTGTCATCGTTTTACGGCGCGGGTTATTCGCGGTGTGAAGATCGGCGCATCGCCTGAATGGTTGAAACAAAGGCTGGAAGCGGTTGGTGAGCGTTCGATAAATAATGTGGCGGATATTACGAATTTTGTGATGCACGAACTCGGTCAACCGATGCACTCGTTTGATTTGGATAAATTAGCGGGAAATCGAATCGTTGTTCGCCGCGCAAAATCGGGTGAAACGATTAAGACTTTGGACGAGGTTGAGCGCAAATTGGACGAATCAATGTTGGCGATTTGCGATGCGGACAAACCTGTTTCTGTCGGCGGTGTGATGGGTGGTTTTGATTCGGGCATTACGGACGCAACAACCGATGTCTTGCTCGAAGTCGCTTATTTTAAGCGGGAAAACATTCGCCAAACTTCGCGCACGTTAAAACTTTCAACCGAAGCAAGTCATCATTTTGAACGCGGCGTTGACATCGAAAATCTGATTCGCGCCTCAAATCGAGCCACCGAACTTATTTGTGAACTCGCGGGCGGAACTGCCGAAGATTTTGTTGACGTTTATCCGACAAAGTTTGTGCCAAAAGAAATCGAGTCAAAAGATATTCAATCTGCGGTCAAACGGCTGACAGATTTGGAAGTTGAAAACGCCGAAATTCTAAGAATATTAAATGCTTTGGGAATTATTGCAACCGAACAATCCCACGTCCCACATCCCACATCCCAAATTTTCACCGTTCCGAGTTGGCGGCACGATTTGGCGATTGAGGAAGATTTGGTCGAAGAAGTGGCGCGGATTGTTGGTTATGACAAAATCGGCGAAGAACTTCCACCGTCGTCGTCGGCAGGTGAATATCAGCAGAATGAGATGCGAAAACTGCATTTGCGAAACACATTGGCGAATCTCGGCTTTGATGAAGCGTTATCTTATAGCTTTATTGATTCAAAACACGATGAAACCTTTGCGTTAATTCCCGAATTTGTTCACGAAAATTTGGACGAAAAGTTTGTAACTTTGAAAGATTCAATCATCGAAGGCGCGGTGCGGATGCGTCCAAGTTTGCTTTCGGGATTGCTTGATGCAACTCGGACGAATTTTAATCACGGGCGGCGCGATATTAAATTGTTTGAACTCGGCAAAGTATTTGCGGCTTCCAAGAAAGAAAATGATTTACCTGAAGAACAAGAACTTTTCGCGCTTGTTTTAACGGGCAATGAAACTTTGCAAAACAAGGCAATGGCTGTTCGTGAATTCGATTTTTACGACGCGAAAGGCGCACTCGAAAGCGCGGTTGATGCAATCAATTTAAGTTCGCTTGAGTTTGTGGCAAACGATTTCAAGCATCTGCGAAAAGGTCAATCGGCGGAAATTCTTTCAAACGGAAAAGCCGTCGGCACAATCGGGCGCATTAGCGATGAACTCGCTTCTGTTTATAAGTTCAAACAACCCGTTTTTGTCGCCGAAGTTGATTTGCAAACTCTGCTTGAAGCCACAGAGCAAGCCGTTTTGTATAAACCTCTGCCCATTTATCCGTCAATCGTGCGCGATGTTTCGTTAATTGCCAAGCGCGATGTGAGTTTTGCTGACATTACACAAGCAATCGAAGCGGAAAATTATGAACTGCTTCGCAAGATTGAATTTGTTGACATTTACGAAGGCAAAGGAATGGCGAACGACGAGCGTTCAACCACGATTCGGCTTGAATATCGGAGCAATGAGCGCACTCTTTTAGAGGAAGAAGTCGAGAAGATTCACACTTCTATCTTGCAAAACCTCGACGCGAATCTTGGCGCAAAGCAGAGATTTTAATAAAAAGTTAAGATAATGCTTGAAGTTTTTGTAAAAAGAAAACATAATCAATCCGAAGTTTCACAAAAAACAATAGCGGAGAAAACAATGGGCGGACTAACTGGAATGGAGAAATTTTCGCATCTTGAGGACAAAATTTATTTAACAATCGAATTCGCCAAAAAGATGCGCGAAGAAAAAGACAAACTCGAACGCGAGATGACTTCCCTGCGGCACGAAGTCAGCAGTCTTTTGGCGGAAAACTCGCGGCTTGAGGAAAAGGTCGAAGATTTGTTGTCGGAACGCGACGCGATGCAGTTAAAAGTTGAAGGAATGCTCGACGCGATGACGACGATTTTGCCCGAAGTAGCGACGGCGGTGCAGAGGTAATCAAAAGGTATGATTGGGAGCAAGGAAAAAGCAGACGCGGCGGCGCAATCTATCAGAGTGGAAATTTATAATCAAACTTACAATATCCGTTCCGACGGCGACAACGAATATATTATGCGCTTGGCAGAATTCGTGGACGGCAAAATGCGCGAAATCGCCAGCGGAACTTTGACCGTTGATTCGCTCAAAGTGGCGATTTTAGCCGCGCTTCACATCGCCGACGAATATCATCAATTAAAAAATCACCAAGAACAAAGCGACGCGCAACTCGCCTCGCGCAGTGCTGAATGCACCGAAATGCTCGACCGCGTTTTGA
>JANOXW010000781.1:0-4894 GCA_031418635.1 Acidobacteriota bacterium | reverse complement strand
AGTTATCAAAGAAAATAATCCGATTGAACTTTCGGCGATGGAATTTAAACTTCTGCAATTTTTAATAGAAAATCGCGGAATGGTTCATTCACGCGACGAATTGCTCGATGAAGTTTGGGGTTACGACGCGATGCCTTCGACGCGGACGGTTGATGTTCACGTTGCATGGCTCAGGCAAAAACTCGAAACCAACCCGAAACATCCGAAGTTTATTCAAACCGTTCACGGTTTCGGTTACAAATTTACTGCCTAAAATAATTGATTTTATCAATAACAGCGAGAAAAAGGCAGTTAATTTTAGAAAGGTGTTAAAGTAAAACTATGGTATTTATTAACATTCCCTTTGTGAACGAAAATAAAATTATTGATACTGCTATTGTGAAAAAAGCTTTAGATTCTCTGGATATTAGCGAAGATGCGAAATACGAAGCGTTTCAAGCTATTTACAATCGCAAACCGCGCGGTGTTCAATTTGACGATAAGGATTTGAATAAAGCCGTATCGCTTGAAAATGCTTTGGCTAAGTTAGGCATTCCGTATCGTCAATCTGAAATATCAGAGTTCTCTTGATTTATTGCGGGATTTTGAATTTTTTTCTATAATTTAAGCAAATTAAATGATTCTCTGCTGTCTTGCAATTAGATGGAAAAATTTAACATCAAAATAAAAAAGAGGAGAGATAAAATGAAGAAAATAGAATTTTGTTCTTTGTTTCTGATGACGGTTTTATTTTTTACGAGTTTCACGGCTTTAATATCGGCTAATGAAACAAATCAACCGTATGTGCCGGAAGTAAAATTGACCGATTCAAATTTTACTTTGTTACCAAATACGCGCCTTGAATGGTGTCGGGTTAGCTTAGACAATCCGCGAGGCAGTTTGAATGTGCGGACTTACAACGGGCGCATCGTCGGCAAAGTCAGACACGGAACGCGCGTTTTTGTTCACGAATACGAAGATGCTTGGGCAAGAATCAGTATTCAACAAGGCAGAAGACTCGTTGAAGTCGGTTGGGTAGCAAGTGAATATATTGTTTGCTAGTTTTCGATAGTTAAAATTAAATATCCACAAAAAGCATAAAACAAATTCTTTTTATGCTTTTTGTGGATATTTTTGAAAAGTTGCAACAAACGCAATTATTTTTTCTTACCTAAAATTCCGAGTCACTGTTTGCTCTTTCGCGTCGGGCAACGCCTGTTTGATAGGCGGCTTCTTCAACCTTGGCGGCGACGGCTTCGCCAACGCGACGGTCAAAAACGGACGGAATAATATAATCGGCATAGAGTTCGGTTTCGGAGATAATTCCCGCGATAGCATTGGCGGCGGCAATTTTCATCTCTTCGTTGATGGTTGATGCGCGACAGTTGAGCGCACCGCGAAAGATGCCGGGAAAACAGAGAACATTGTTGATTTGATTGGGATAATCGCTTCTGCCTGTCGCCATTACCGCGACAAATTCGGTGGCATCTTCGGGCATAATTTCAGGAATCGGATTTGCCATCGCAAAAACAATCGGGTCTTTCGCCATATTTTTCAAATCATTTTCGTCAATCACGCCGGGAACCGACAGTCCGAAGAAAACGTCCGCGCCTTTGATTACATCGTGGATTGAGCCTTTTTCCAGATTCGGATTCGTATTTCGCCCATACCAATCTTTTACCCAATTCATATTGTCCGTGCGCCCGGCGTAGAGTGCGCCCCCGGTGTCGCAACCGATGATATTTTTGACACCAGCCGCCATGACGATTTTGGAACACGCCACACCTGCTGCACCGATGCCGTTGACGACGAGTTTGATGTCTTCCACCTTTTTGCCGACGATTTTCAGCGCGTTTATCAAAGCCGCGAGAACGACGACGGCAGTTCCGTGTTGGTCGTCGTGAAAGACGGGAATGTCGAGTTCTTCCTTTAATCGTTCCTCGATTTCAAAACAACGCGGCGCGGAAATATCTTCTAAATTTATGCCGCCAAAAGCGACGGAAATATTTTTGATTGTTTCGATAATCTCGTGCGGGTCTTTCGTATTCAGGCAAATCGGAAAAGCATCAACGCCGCCGAATTCTTTGAAAAGCTGACATTTTCCTTCCATCACGGGCATCGCCGCCGCCGGTCCGATGTCGCCTAAACCTAAAACCGCCGTGCCGTCCGAAACAACTGCCACTGTATTTTTCTTTATCGTCAACGTGAACGCTTTTTCCGGGTCTTTGCGAATTGCTTCGCAGACTCGCGCCACGCCCGGCGTATAAGCCATTGACAAATCGGAGCGCGTTTTTAGCGGAACTTTAGAAACCGTCTCGATTTTTCCGCCCAAGTGCATCAAAAATGTGCGGTCTGAAATGTTGACGACTTCCACGCCGTCAATATCTTGCAATGATTGGACGATTTCCTCGTCGTGTTTTTCTGATGCCGCGTTGACCGTAATATCGCGGATTAGAAAATCTTTGCCGACGGACACAATGTCAATGCCTTCGATGTCGCCGCCGGCGTGTCCGATGGCGGTTGTGATTTCACCGAGTTTGCCCGGTTGATTTTGGATTTTAACACGCAAAGTTACGCTGTAACTCGCGTTCGGTGTTGGTTTATTCATAATAATTTAAAATAGTTTATTGAGTTTGTTGGGAAAGATTTTCACTTAATAAACTTAACAAATTCAACAAACTCTCAAAATGCTGTGTAAAATGCCACGCACCGAAACTTTGTCGGCGGGCAAGATAATCGAAACGAAATGCGGATTCGCTGGGCGCAGTTCGACTTTTGCGCCCTGACGAAAAAACTTTTTCAAAATAGCAATTTTATTTTGCGTTACAGCGACGACAATTTCCCCGTCGCGCGGATATGATTTTTGTTGAATCAGCGCGATGTCGCCTTCGCAGATATGTTCTTCGAGCATTGCATCATCCGGCACACGAAAAGCCCGCAGACTCTCCGGCGATTGATTACCAAGCAGAAATTTAGGGACAAAAAGCGGTTCATTTTCTAATTCCGCATTTTCGCTTAAATCTTCATCTTTCGGCACATCGAGCCATTCGATTTCACAAACAGCATCGGCGATTGAATTTGCGGAGCGCAATTCTAATTTGAAGATACCGTTTTCACGACGGCGCAAAACTAAGCCTTGTTTTTCAAGTTGTTCGATGTGTTTGGCAACTACACCTTTGGACGCGATGCCCAAACTCATCGCAATCTGTTGATAAGATGGCTGAAAACCGTGGCTTTCGCTAAAGCGTGTAATGTATTCCAAAACATCTTTTTGTCGTCGGGTGCGCGGTTGCATTGCTATTGAATTACTTTTGTTCCTTTAAAATCATAAGAAACATATAAATTAAGCGCGTTTTCTTTAATATCGGCGCGAACTTCTTTGACGTTGGCGTTAAGCGTTCCGTCCGTTGCGGCAATCGGCAAACTCAACGCGATTTGCTGTCCGCGCAAAATTACAATCGGATTAACTCTTTGATTCAACGAATTCTGCACAAATTGAGCAATCACGCCGCTAACTAACGGCGTTACGCCGTCAAGATTAACAGTTTCGACATTTATTTGTCCGAAAACTGTTTTTTCAGCGTCGTCGTAACGCAAATTTAAACCTGCCTGCGCCCAACCGGAAAATTCTATACAGCCGCCTAAATTATAACTTCCTTTAAAGGCAAGCGGTGCGCTGATTTTACCATTTTCAAGTCTGATTCCGGTGGTAACGCCGCTTCCTGCGGGCAGTAAAATAATTTTGCCGTCGCAATTTTCGCTTTGCTGAAAGGCAATTTTAGTCGGTTGAAAATCAGTCTGATTATTTTGTCCGGTCAAATTCAAAGGAAAATTCGGCGCGTTCATATCGCGGAAAATAGTTCCGAGAATCGTATCGAAAAACTGTTGATTGAGCGTAATGATTGCTGTTCCAGCCGGCGAACCGTTGGCATCCGGCGGTTGAATCGGATTGCCCGGCGGTTGATTGGCGCGTGGCGCACCGACAAAAAAATAGAACGTCAGAATTCCGCCGACAATCAAACCTAAAACCACGCCAATTATTAAAGTTAAAAATTTGCTCATAGTTTTATATTAAGGCTTTGGTGAAGCCGTCGGAGTTACCGCCGGTTGCGCCGTTTTCAACAATTGTCCGATGATGGCGACTGCCGCGCTGAATAAAGTATTGACTTGCTGACGAATCTGTTCCGGCTCGACCTTTTTGAAATCCGTCGGCTCGGCGAAAAGTTCCGATGGAGTTTTCGTGCGAATGTTCTTGAGTTCGGTTACGAAGCGCAGACCGTTTATGCCTTGCACATTGCCGTTTTGCGATTCCGAAACAGTTTCAGACCGAAGCGGCAAACCCGTTTCTTTATCAACCAAAAAATAAGATTCGGTGGCGACATTGCCCGCATTGGTTTGTGTGTTGGTCGTCGCGGCGTAGCGATATTTTACGACATCGCGCCCGTCAACTTTCTCTTCGCCGACGCGCTCGACACCTTTGACGCTTTTCATTTGATTGACAATTTGTTCAGGCATCAGCAATCGCCGGACTTCAAAACCGAGTGATTCCTGATTTAGTTCGGCATATTGCTTGCGGGCAGGCGTGATAACGAATTGTTTGCCGGCTTTGTCCAAATAAATGATCTTCTCGCCGTTTGGCAAGGCAAATTCCGTTCGGCGGTCTTGTCCGCTTCTGGCAACTTCAGCCTTTAACGGAGGTATCGTCATTGATTGATTGCCCGAAGTTTCCAACTTGAGCGTAACGGTTGCCTGATATTGCTCCGGTTCTTTTGTTTCAATAGTCGTGCCGCTGACATTTGCCGAATTTACATTCGATACATTTGCATTAACATTCGTGTTTGCATTAACAATCGTATTAGTATTGGTCGTATTTGTCTTGACGGTCGTGTTCGATGTTTCCGGCTGACAAGCCAGA
>JANOXW010000780.1:0-1944 GCA_031418635.1 Acidobacteriota bacterium | reverse complement strand
GGACTAAACTTTATTATTGATTTAGCAAAATTACCACATTTGTTTGTCGCGGGAGCAACAAACAGACAAAGAACAGCTAGTCTTGACGTAATAATTAATTCTATCTTCTATAAAGCGAAGCCCGATGAAGTGAAATTTGTAATGATTGATTCTACAAGGAAAGAACTTGGAATTTATGCAGATATTCCGCACCTTGCTACGCCGATTATAATTGAATCAAAACGCGCACTAATTTCGCTTGAATGGACAGTGTCCGAAATGGAACATCGCTATAAAGACTTAGAAACTTGGGGAGGAATTAACATAAACAGATATAATCTTGAAGTTAAGCGACGGTGTTATCAGGGACTATTTGACGATAACGGAGAGACTTATAAAACTCTGCCTTATATTGTTGTTGTTATTAATGAATTTGCAGATTTAGTTTTACACTCAAGGAAAGATTTTGAGAATTTAATTTTGCAACTTTCACAAAAAGGTTATAACATTGGTATTCATCTTGTCTTAGCAACACAGCAACCTTCCAAAGAGTTAAGCAAAATTATTAACAAAACCGGAAATCTTTCAAAAATAATTTCACATATACCAGCTCCTTTCGATGCGCGATTTTTAATTGACCAAAATATGTCGAATAGCTTGATGACTCAAGATGAGATGATATTTTTCCCGCCCGCCACGTCGCAAATCATCCGCGTTCACGGCGCGTTTGTGGACGAAAAAGAAATTGCCAAAATCGTCGAACATATCAAAGCACAAGGCAATCCTGAATATGATACGACGATTACCAAATCAGAAGAAGAAATGGACGATTCGGGCGAGTTGCCGGGCAGGAGAGATGTCTTGTTTATTGACGCGCTTCGCACGGTTGTCAATTCAAAAAGTGCTTCGACATCGCTTTTGCAGCGACATTTACGCATCGGCTACGGACGCGCCGCCGCGATTTTAGATGCCATGGTTCACGAAGGCTACATCGGCGAAATGGACGGCAGCAAACGCGCCCGCCCGATTTTGCAAAAGGCTTATGACGATTTGCAGGAAGCCGAAGAAGGCAGAGAATTGTGAAAGTGAAAAACTAAAAACTAAAAGTGAAAGAAGTAAGTGAAAAATAAAAAAATACCCGACACTTTTCACTTTTAGTTTTTAGTTTTTCACTAAAAAAGTTTTCCACAGGCGCGGTGGAAAAACCTGTGGAAAACTCGGTTTTTACAAACTTAAATAGTTATTTTCAAACAACTTTTAGCATTATGCACATTTAATATGCAATAATTTATGCGAAAGAATAAACCTTATTATTTCAACATTTGCGCTTTTTCAATTAAACTTTTGCTTTTAGTAATTATTACTATTTTGCTTGGATGTAGCGAACAAAAAGAAACAAAACAAGTTTTATCAACCGAAAATCAACCTCAAGTTACTGAAAATGCTATAAATATCAACACGGCTTCCGCCACCGAACTTGAAAAGTTACCGCATATCGGCGCACAAACAGCACAAAATATTATTGAATATCGTGAAAAATACGGTAGATTTCGCAAGCCTGAACATCTACTCCTCGTGCGCCGCCTCAGCGATAAACATTTTCGGGAAATGAAAAATTTAATAAAAGTTGAATGATTTTATGATAATCTGACAAAACTTTATTGCCATTAACAGCAAATTCAACGATGTCTGACACAAATGCCGAAAATTCAAGTTCAAACTTCACACTTTACCCGTTGTTGTGGTTGTCTGCTTGTTTTGCAGTTGGAATTTTAGTAGCACATTTTTTGGCGATAAATTGGAAGATTTTGCTGGCGTTTTGTCTTATTTTCGCAACTCTCACCGTTGTTTTTATAACCCGAAAACTTGTTTTGATATTTCTTTCCGTTGCATTTGTCGCGGTTGGTGGTTTATGTTTAATCGTTGAAACTAATTCGGTTGCGCCGCATCGGTTGAAAAAACTTT
>JANOXW010000779.1:0-1719 GCA_031418635.1 Acidobacteriota bacterium | reverse complement strand
AGCAAGGAATAAAAAATGAAAAAACGCGAAAGATTCAAAAACTTCATCAAGAAAACATTGTTCGGCGAAAAGTTGGAAAACGCTTTGCAAAAAAAATCCGAAATTAAAAAGTTTCCTCCGATAGTCGAACCAAAAGCGCATTTTCCCGCAGCTAATAAGACGATTGCGAATGATAAACCGCCGTTAGAAAATACGCCTGAAGTTTTACCCGAAGTACTTGACAAATCAGAATCAAATCAAATCAATTCGGCAATCAAAACTTCTCCAAACGCTGATAACATCGCGGCTTTTCGTGACATTATGCAAACTCGTTTTGACGAGAACGCCAAAGCGACTATTCCATCGGTGCGCTTAGGAATTGACTTGGGGACGAGTTGTTCAAAAGTCGTTTGGAGAAAGGGCGAAGAAAATGTATTTCCCGTTTGCTTCGGAAAAAACAAATTAGATTTAGCAGATTATTTGATGCCTTCATTAATCGCTTTTGACGGCGAAAAAATTGCAACGGGTTTCGAGGCTTTGGCGTTTCCGCAGTCGGCGATTTCAAATTTCAAAATGTGCTTGGCTTGCGAAAGCAAAAAAGACGGCGAATGCGGCATTAGGAAATGTTCTCTGACGATTTGGAAGCCTGAGTTTTTTACCGCCGAATTAACGGGTGAAGAAACAAAATTCGTCAACTCTCTCTTTCTCGCAAAACTTTTGGCGCGGACAAAACAATCAATCGTTGACGAACTCACAAAAAACCAAGGTTTTTCAGCTTCGGTAAAACCGAAATGGACGGCTAATTACGCAGTTCCCGATACTTTTATCGAACAATCGGAAATTGCGGAAAGTTTCCGTGAGGTTTTCAGAATCGCGTGGTTTTTGGCGGAAATTTTTATCAAAGAACCGCATACCGATAATCAGCAAACTCTTGTCGAATGCTATCTGGCAGCGCAGGATTTAGCAAGAGAGTCCGGCGAAATTCTCAATGACGAAGAATTCGGCTGTTCTCCATATCCCGAAATCGGCGCGGAAGTCGCTTCGATTGTAATGTCGAAAACTTCAGAAACGGGTTTATATGCTTTCGTTGATGTCGGAGCGGGAACGGTTGAAGCCAGCGTCTTTCGTTACTTTCGTGACGGTGAGAAAGATTCTTTCAGCGAGGCGAAAGCCAAACGCCCGATTTGCGCGGCTAGTATTTCAAGAACGACCGGCGCAGCACAGATTGAAATTCGGGCGAGCAAAGAATCCGGCTATCCGAAAGAAGGTTTTCCCGCCAGTAATTTGAAAGTAATAAAAGAGAGTTACACAAATCTATCGAAAAACGAAAAAGAAGAAATTTCAGAAAAAGTAAAATGTATCGAAACCGCTTCCGAAGCGGTTAGAACCGAAACCATACAATACTTAAAACAGGTATTTCGAGTGGCATTCGATGAAGGAAAAGATACTGAGGGGAAAATTAGTAAAAGCGAGTGGGAAAGCTGGTACAAGCTGAAACTCATTTTAGGCGGAGGCGGCGCGAATTTGGATATTTACAGAAATGCGGCGACCAACGGTTTTACTATTGCTGGAAAAGAGCCCAAAAAACCGAATTTCGTTGAAATTTTAGTAAGTCCCAAAGACTTCGATATGAACGGACTTCCGAACGAAAATTTTCTGCGCTTCGCCGTCGCCTACGGACTCACCTATCCGATTGATAAATTACCACCACCAGATTTTTTCAAAGAAGATGAACGTATT
>JANOXW010000778.1:0-5851 GCA_031418635.1 Acidobacteriota bacterium | reverse complement strand
ACCTAATACGAACAACGCGCCGATTGGAATTGTTACCAAAGATGCGCGTGTAAAAATTGTCAATTCAAGCGACGGTTGGTATGAAATTGATATAATCGCCCAAGGCGACGGGAAACCTGCCTCTGATTCGGCTAAACACGGCTGGGTAAGCGGAAAATATGTTGACGTTCAGGAGTGAGGCAAATTTTGGATGCGTGGCTGGTGATTGTTATTTAATTTTAAGTTGAACTCGATAAACAATCCAAAATCCAAAATCCAAAATCCAAAATCATTATGAGTGTATTAAATAAAGTTAGACGTTGGATAGACGGCGAAAGTGCGGAGCAAGTTTTGGAAGATGCCGCCCGCGATGCCCAAGTAAAACCGCGCAGTCAGGCGGAAGAATTTATCGTTAAAATCGCCAAAGCAGTCGAAGAAGTAATGCAACGCGAAATTGTTCCGTTGCCGCAAGGAACGACAATCATTCCGACCGAATACATAATTTTCCTGAGCGAAACCGACGATAAAAATTGGCAAGGCGCGAAACGGCGCGGACTCGAACAAGGTCTGTATCACATTCTCGCCGAAAGAGCCAAAGAAATCGCGGGCAAAAAGAAGTTGGAAACTCAATCTTTTGCCGTCGAACTTCGCGTTGACGGCACTCTCGAAGAAAGCGTTGTCCGCGTCCAACACAGTTGGGACGATAGTTCGAGCAATAAAACAGGGGTTTTAGCGCGTCCGAAAAATATACCGCAACCACCAACTCAACCAGAGCCACAACCAACGCCAACGCCGCCAAATAATCCGGTTTTGCCAATACCTAATTTCGTTCAAAATCAACCTGTTGCGACCAATCAACCACCGCCGCCGACTGTTCAATCGCTTAATGTGCCGCAAGTTTCACCATATCAAACCGGAGAATTAGGAGAAGAATTAACGCACGTTAAAAAACGTCTGGCACCGGAACTTTATAAATTGGAGATTTGGCGCGGCGGAGTTCGGCAAAATGTCGTCCCGATTTATCAAAACGAAATCAGCATCGGGCGCGGTTCAAAATCGAAGCTGGTTGATATTTCTCTCTCCGGCGATCCCGAAATCAGCCGTCGTCATCTGAGTTTGTTGACCGACGGACAAAATAATTTTTGGCTTGTCAACGAAGGGCGCAATGCGGCGATGATTAACAATTACGAACTCCAAATCAATCAAAAAATCTCCGTTTCACCCGGCGTGCCGATTGCCGTTTGCAGTTATTTATTAAGAATCCAACCGCGATAGGTTCAAAGTTCAAGGTTTGAACTTTGAACCTGAAACCTTGAACCCAAAAAAAATGAGTTATCAAGTAATCGCCCGCAAATGGCGACCACAAAAATTTGAAGAAGTAACCGGACAAGAGGCGATTACGCGCACTTTGCAAAACGCCATCGAACACGACCGGCTTCACCACGCCTATATTTTTAGCGGTTCGCGTGGTGTTGGCAAAACGACGACGGCGCGACTTCTCGCCAAAGCCTTAAACTGTCGCAAAACCGATAAACCGAATCCGCAACCGTGCGCGGCGGACGATGTGGACGCGTGCGCTTCGTGCAAAGAGATTTCGGAAAGCCGTTCGATTGACGTTTTGGAATTTGACGCGGCTTCGCACACGGGCGTTGACGACGTGCGTGGAATAATTCTCGAAAGCATCAACATCAACCCGGCACGCGACCGCAACAAAATCTTTATCATTGACGAAGTTCATATGCTTTCCATTTCTTCGTTCAACGCGCTTTTGAAAACTTTGGAAGAACCGCCGCCGAATGTCGCTTTTATTATGGCGACGACCGAACTGCACAAACTTCCCGACACGATTCTTTCGCGTTGTCAGGAATTCGAGTTTCGCACAATTCCACTGAACAAAATCTTTGACCGCTTAAAAATCATCGCCGAAGCCGAAAAGATTGATGTAACCGACAGTGCCTTGCGTGAAATAGCGCGGACAGGCGCAGGTTCGATGCGCGACGCGCAAAGCAATTTTGACCAAGTAATCAGTTTTTCGGGCGAAAAAATTGATGTCGCGGACGTTTCGTTAGCACTCGGCATTGCCAGCGCGGAAATGCTGATGCGAACTTGTCAGGCGATTGCCGAAAACAAATCTGTCGAAGCCTTAAAAGTCGTTGACGATTTAATCGGGCGCGGTCAAGATTTAAGAAATTTTTGCCGCGATTTGCTTTCGTTTTTCCGCGATTTGCTAGTTTTCAAAATGGCGGGCGAAGCGGAAAATCTGCTTGACACAGCGGTTTTGAGCCGCGACGAATTAGAAAAAAACTCCGCACCGTTTTCCGAATCCGATTTGATAAGATTTTTTAATTCTTTGAGCGAAACCGAAACCAAATTGCACGAAGCCACGCAACCGCGCTATGTTTTGGAAATCGGCTTAGTAAAATTGATTGAAATGCGGCGCGTTTTGCCCATTGAAAAAATTCTCGAAAGATTGGCAAAACTCGAAAACGTGATGGCTGATGGAAATTTGCCGATTGAAATCTCCAATCAACCGTTTGAACCAATCGCTGAAAAAAAAACTTTAGCGATTGATTTTTCGCTTGATGAAGTTCCCTTTCCGACCAAAGAAGTCCAAAGTCCAAAGTCCAAAGTCCAAAGTCTGGAAACTGAACAAAATTTGACAGCCGAAGACCAAGAACCAAAAACCGAAGACAAAATTCTCAACATAATCGAATCAATGCCAATAAAATTTCCGCCGATAAGCGCGGAAGAACTCGAACATACCGAAGACAGTTGGCTGGACGATGCGTTTGAGCGCAAACTGCAAATGTTGGGCGATAATTTAAGCCCGATTCCGAATGCTTCAAAAATCGTCGAAGTTTTGTTAGGCGACAATTTTATAAATCAAGTTTCGGCGAAAATCGAAACATCAAACGGCGGCGCGGCTTTTGCACCTGCAAAAGAAACAATTGCCTTTGTTCCGCCCGGTTATGAAGAGGTAATTTCCGAAGAAATTCCCGAATTGCCCGACAATGCTACCGAAGAACAACTTTGGCAATATGCCGAACAGCATCCTTTGGTCAAAAAAGCCTTACGCATCTTTCGCGGTAAAATTGTCGAAGTTCGACAAGATGTGAAAAATAAATAGCCACAAAAATAATTTTTTTGCGAATTTTGTGCTTTCTTGTGGCTATTAAATATTTCTCAAAAATTTTGGAACTTCCCAAGTAAATTTGACGTTAGGTAAATCGGAGGTAATTTTTACAATGCGTGAACCTTGGATAGCAGGAATTTTAAGTTTTTTCATTCCCGGACTTGGGCAGATTTATAACGGCAGAATTATCATCGGGTTAATTTGGCTGGTTTTAACCGGATTTTCGTGGATTGGTTCAGCCGGAACTTTGGGTTGGATTGTTCACCTAATCGCTGCTTGGTGTGCTTATAGTTACGCCAAAGATTACCCGATTAGAGATTAGATTCTTTATTCATACACTCCTCCTTTATGCCCGATGTTCGATAACATCGGGCTTTTTTTGTTTTCCAAACTGACAAAATTAACGTAAGATGAAAAATGGATTTATGAGATTAGATTTCGGATGCTGTTATTTTACATATTCGGACAGGATTATGACTAAGAAAGAAACCTATAAAATAGTTAAAAGTTGATAATTGATAATTGATAAATTCGCGCTCTGAATCGAAACATTATCAACTTTCAATTATCAATTATCAATTATTTCAGTAGGTTTTACACTATATCAATTGTGTTCGGCTATTTATCATTTATTTCTAATCTCTAACCGATTTTTTATGGTTAAAGAAGGACTTCCGTTTGTTATCACTCCGCTGGCAATTGCTTTAATTTTTGCATATTTTCAACTTTGGATTATTGTCGCTTTGTTGGTCGGACTTGCGCTTTTTATGGCGTATTTTTTCCGCGATCCGCACCGCACGATTCCGACCGAAGCCGACATCATCGTATCCGCCGCCGACGGCAAGGTTACACGCATCGAAGACCGCGAAAACGGCAAATTTGTCAGCGTTTTTCTATCGCCCGTTGATGTTCATATCAATCGTGCGCCGATTGCAGGAAAAGTTACGAAAGTAGAATTATTTCAAGGCAAAAAAGCACCCGCGACGAGTAACGAAGCGAGTCAAACCAATGAAAGAAATGCTATGACAATTGAAGGCGCAAAAATGACCGTTGTTTGCACGCAAATTGTCGGAATTTTGGCGCGACGGATTGTATGTTGGCGCAAAGCTGGCGAAACGGTTGAAATCGGCGAAAAATACGGGCTTATCAAATTCGGTTCACGCACTGATTTACTAATGCCGAAAAATGTCGAGATTTTTGTTAAAGTCGGTGATAAAGTCGTCGGTGGTGAAACGATTATCGGAAAACTCGTGGAAGAATAATTTTGATGGAACAAGAAAATAAACCGCCACATCGCGGCTTAAAAAAAGGTCTGTATGTCATCCCGACGGTGTTCACGGCGGCAAATATCGGCATGGGATTCCTTGCGGTTTTGGCTTCCGTGCGCGGTTTTCAGATAATTGCCACAAATCCCGAACAAGCGGCAGTCTATTTCGGTTACGCTGCCAAAGCCATTGCTTTTGCAATTTTGTTTGACACGCTTGACGGCAGAGTTGCGCGAATGACGCGCACTTCAACCGAAATCGGCGTTCAACTTGATTCGTTGGCAGACGTTTTGACATTCGGCATCGCGCCGATAGTTTTGATTTACGCATGGGCAATCGGCGCAACCTTCGACGAAGCCAATTCGCTTCACGCTTTCGGCGTTTTCGTGCTGTTTATGTATCTGATGTGCGGCACTTTTCGGCTGGCAAGATTTAATCTGCAAGCCACGCGCCCGCGAGTTTTGATTGAGGGAACTCCAAAAGTTGACAAGAAAAATTTTGTCGGTTTGCCGATTCCGCCTGCCGCCGGACTACTCGCGGCAATCGTTTATTTTGCGCCGTTTCCGCTTAACACATTTCCCGCAAATCTATCAAATTTCTACACGATTTTGATAATGATTTTGATGGCTGTGTTAGGTTTATTGATGGTCAGCACGATTCGCTATTCGAGTTTCAAAACCGTCGGCACGGGCAGACGCAGCATTTATTTGATTTTGGTGATCGCCGCTTTAGGAATGCTAATGTGGCTTTATTCGCGCTATATGCTTTTGGGCATCGCTACGGCGTATGTCGCGCACGGCATTATTTGGTATCTGCTCGGATTTTTTAGTTCCAAAAAAAGTTTATAAAGAGTTTTATAGAGTTCGTTGGGTTTATTGAGTTTATTGAGTTTGCCTTGAAAGTCCGTTTTGCCTCATAAGTGCTTAATCTTGCCTCAAATGTCTGTGGAAAACTCGACTTTTAAGGCAAAGCCGCATTGCGCTTAAATTCATCATCGTATTTTTTCCACCAGATGTTCATCCATTTCTCAAATTGCTCTTTCGCCTTAGCTTTTCGGTCAAATCATCTTTCTTTTCTTCGCGCCCAGCCCAAATGCCGAGAACATCGTCAAATGCGCTTTTCTTTTTGTGCAAATTTTCCAACTCACGCCGAAGTTTTTCGGCATCTTGCTTGTCTTCGACTCGAAAAGTGCGATTGATTTGAAGCGGAATTTCGATTGTTAGACTTCTCATAAGAACCTCCGTTTCAGATTATAAAATTTTATTTTTCGCTAATAATAAAAGTTGGCAATATTCCGTCGCTAAAGTTATATTTGCGTTCCAATCGCTCAAACTCAAGGACAAGTTCGCGGAGTTTTGTTTTTTGTTCAGATGTTTTCATTACTGCAAAATAAATCTGTATGGATATTCTTCGATAATTGGATTTTGGTCTATGGCAAATCTTCTAAAAAACATTTTCCTTGCCTTCGGACGGT
>JANOXW010000777.1:0-1764 GCA_031418635.1 Acidobacteriota bacterium | reverse complement strand
CAAAACAGCTTGCTTTGGCAATTAAACTGCTTGACGGTGTGCGCGGCGTTGCCGGACTTGAAGATTATCCGAGTTTGAGAGAATCCATTGATGTCGTCGAAGCGTTTGAGCGCGACTGTGTGGAAGATTTAGACGAACAATCTTTGCTTCGTTACTTTTGTTATTTTGTCAAAACCAGCGAAGCGCAGGAGTTTCTCAAAATTCAACTTGATTATCTTCTTCTGACCGCAACTTCTTTTCATCCGCAGATTGACGGATGGCTTGGGGAACGAGATGAAAGCTATTTTAACGGACATATTTACAACAATTTGATAACTGAAGAGTCAGAACATTATGCCTAAAAAGACACTTAACAAAACCACAACCGAAAAGATTAAAAATTCGGCGCAGATAAAAAATGTGATGAGTTCCATCATCTACTCGCCCGTTTTTAATGTCGCCGCGTTGGTTTTACTGCTAGTCTGTGTTTTCGGCGGGCTTCGTCTGCTTTCAGCCCGCCAAACTCAGGGACAAGTGAAATTCATCGAACGCCCCAAACTTGAAACAGGGGAACAGACCAATGAAGACCGCACTTATACTTCTCCCGAAATCTTTAAAAGAGAAGTTTATGACACCTCGATTCGTCTGCGCGAAACGGGTGCGCTTGGAATGGCAATTTCCTTGTCGGTTTTTGCCATCAACAGCCAAGAGGGAAGTGTGCCAAAAAGTCTTGAACAAATTTGGAGTTTCATTTCGGAACGAAAGTTGATGCCGCCGGGCTTACAGTTTGAAAATAACGAATTGATTTCACCTTCCGACACGATTTCAGTTCGTTATCAATCACAACCGCTGAGGTTTGAAATTCTCTCGCGCCCGAAGCAAGATTCGACTGGTCCGGCAATTTTGCTTCGGTTTCCGCTAACTTCTTTAGACGGACGCACAATTACCTATTTTCAATCGGCTTCGACGGGTCGCTTTGATATTCCTGCACCTTTCTCGCCGCTGGAAAAAATAGTTTCTGCCGGATGGACACTTGAGCAATGGCGCGGCGAATTGTTGCCGAAAAATGAAAATACCCATCGTTATTTAGAGGAAGAAAAACGCCTTTTAGATCAATTACAAAGGAGTCAATAGAAAATTATGAATCAAACTACCACTATCAATACCAAACCTAGAGTGAATCGCAACAATATTCGAGAAACACAATTAAGATCAATTCTTTTTCTTAACCGAAGATGTGAAGGCATCTGTGATGCTTGCGGTAATTTAACTCTCCCGTCCGAATTCTCCCGCAATACTTCCAGCGGCGAATATGGTGAAAAGAAATTCACGGTCGTTTCATATATTTGTTCGGATTGCGACCGTTTCTAACGGAATTTCGGTAAACTTTCGTTTTTAATCAGCTATGTTATCCCAGCAATGGATTGAAAAATTTGACGCGTCCGTCGGCATTCCGCGCAAAGCGAACGAACAATATTTGCCTGCCTACCAAGCGTTTTGGGCGTGGGCACAGGACGTCGGTCAAGCTGTTTTTTTTATATGTTTAGGCTTGACCGGCGCGATTTTGAGTTTGTTTGCCGGATATTTATTGGAAACCTCCGGTTTGATGTGGCTTGTTTTCTGGTCGTTGGCAATTCTTGCACTTGCCGCCGGATTTTTGGACGCATATCTTCTTTGCTGGTCATATCGTTTATGGACGATGATCACTTCGCACGGTTCGGCGCGATGGGCGAATGTTCAGGATTTAATCGCTAAAAAATTGGTCAATAAGTTTAAGGTGTTGCC
>JANOXW010000776.1:0-3319 GCA_031418635.1 Acidobacteriota bacterium | reverse complement strand
CAAAAAAGGTCCGTAATAACTTGCGCCGTCGCGCAAAATTTTCCTTGTAATAATAACCTTCGGAAACGGTTCGTGTGTCATTTTCAGATGCGGATATTGCTTGTCGTCTTTTAAGAGAATATTGTAACGTGGCTTGTGTTTTTTGATGAGATTCGATTCTAAAACCAACGCCTCGACTTCGTTATCAACGACAATAAACTCGAAATCGGCGATGCGCTGAACGAGTCTTTGCGTCTTCGCGTCCATATTTTTACTTGATTGGAAGTATTGCCGAACACGATTTCGCAGATTTTTCGCCTTACCGATGTAAATAATTTTGCCGTCGGCGTTTTTGTGCAAATAAACGCCGGGCGCAATCGGCAGATTTTTGAGTTTTTCGTCTAAAGTCATTGATGAAATTTTACGAAATTATGCGTGGCAAAGTCCACGCCGATTTGACATTGGGCAAAAGTTGTTCTAAATGAGAAGTGTTAGTCCAAAAATCAATTAAAAAAACAGGAGAAAATTTATGGCAAAAGAACAGACAAAAATGATAGTGCAGAGTTGTATCGCATTGGCTTCGGCGGCGTTAGGATTAGTTGCGGCACTCGCATGGAACGATGCGATTAAAGCCGCAATGAAGGAAATTTTAGGCGAAAATGAGGGTTTAGCCGCGCTTTTTACCTACGCGATTTTGGCGACGCTGATTGCCGTCATCACCGTGTTGGTTTTGGCAAAAATTGCGGCAAAAATCGGCGGCGAAGCAGCGATTGCCCGCGAAGCCGAAGGCTAATTTGATTTGCGATTTGCGATTTTGGATTTGCGATTTAAGATTATCTTTTAAGTTTGATCTTAAATCGCAAATATGAAGACGATTTTAACCGATTCTCCAATTTTAGCCGCCGAAATCATCAAGCGCGGTGGAATTGTCGCATTTCCGACTGAAACCGTTTATGGTTTGGGCGCAAATGTTTTTGACGCACAGGCGATTGCGAAAATTTTTGTTGCAAAAATGCGTCCGAATGACAATCCGTTAATCGCGCACGTCGGCAATCTTGAGCAAATAAAACTTCTAACTTCTGAAATTACTGAAAGTGCGAAAAAATTTATCGCGGCTTTTTTCCCTGCGCCGTTGACTTTGGTTTTGCCGAAAGCAGAAAAAGTTCCGCTAATCGCCACCGCAAACTTACAAACAATCGGTGTCAGAATGCCGAAAAATGAGTTGGCGTTAGAGTTTTTGAAAAATTGTGAAACCCCAATTGTCGCGCCGTCAGCAAACCTTTCGGGCAAACCTTCGCCGACAACTTGGCAAGCGGTTTTTGAAGATTTGAATTCACGAATTGACTGCATTTTGCAAGGCGAATCAACCGACATCGGACTCGAATCAACCGTCGTTGATTGCACTTCAGACGTTCCGCTGGTTTTGCGAAGCGGCGCGATTACGCTTGAGCAATTGCAACAAATCGAACCGAAAACAAGACTTTATAAACTTACAAAAAACGAAATACCAAAAAGTCCGGGTTTGAAACATCGCCATTATTCGCCGACAGCAAAAGTCATTCTCGTTAGTCCAAAGTCCAAAATCCAAAGTCCAAAGTCTTCTGCATTTATGGGTTTGAATAAACCTGATTGTGATTTTGAAAAAATAAAAATTTGCGCGTCGGTGGAAGAATACGCGCATTCGGTTTTTGCGTTTTTTCGTGAGTGCGACCACGAAAATATCGCAACAATCTATTGCGAAAAAGTTACTGAAAACGGCATTGGTTTGGCGTTGATGGATAGATTAAAACGTGCTTCTGATAGATAGAAAAATTTTAAGAATAGCCACGAAAAGACGCAAAAACCGCAAAAAAAGAATTTTATTTTTGTGATTTCTGTGCCTTTTTGTGGCTATTCTTAAAAAAATTACTTATTCAAAACTGCTCAATGCTTCGCCTTCATTTTCATAAACGTCGAAAACGGTCAAGAGTTTGGTAATTGCCAAAAGGTCTTGGATTTTTTGAGTCAAATTGAGCAATCTAAGACTTCCGCTTTCTTTGTTGACGGCGGTAAAACTCGAAACGAGTTCGCCGATGCCACTTGAATCAACATAACCAACGCCACCCAAATTTAAGAGAATTTTCTTTTTGCCTTCGCCAAGCAAGCGGCGAATGGTGGTGCGAAGCGCGACGCTTCCTTCGCCAATCGTTACTTTGCCGTCCATATCAAGTATTGTAATGTCGCCTGCTTGACGTTCCGAAATATTAAGTTCAGCCATTTAATTTATCTCCTGTTTTTATTTTGAAAAAAGTTTTGTGTGCAGATTTTAGCCTACATTTATCTAAAAAGTCCACGAAGGGCGCATCTTTTTTTAACGCCTTTTCAACATCTTTACAATCATACCGCCGTTTGCGTGATTAAACCATTCAACCTCGTCCATAAAAGTTTTCATAAACAAGATGCCGCGCCCGTTAGCTTTCAAAAGATTTTCGGGATTGGTCGGATCAGGCACATCTTCGACGGCGAAACCTTTGCCGAAATCTCTGACCGTTACCTCAAATCCTTCATTTGAATTTCGCAATGTAATTTCAACCGCTTTTGTTTCGTCTTCTTTATTGCCGTGTTTGACGGCATTTGCCACGACTTCGCGGACTGCCATATCAATTGCATAAACTTCCTCGTCGGAAAAACCGACGTGCGAAGCAAAATTTAGTGCTTCGACTACCGCTTTGTCAATTGATTCAAGACGACTCGGTAAATTTAATTCTTTCTTTTCTTCGTTCACAAGTTTTATTGTAAGTTAGCCGTTTCTAGCGGTTTGTGTCAAGAAAGAATTTGAAAAAGTTGAAATAATGTTTTTGTCTTCGGTTGTGATAATTAACGCCAAATCTTCAAATATCGCGCAAACCATTTTTGCACAAACGGCGATTTCAGGGTTTCAAGCGTTTTTTCCGTCGCTACGGCTTGGGTGATTTTTGATAATGTCGGATAAACGTGAATCGCTTTGCTTAAATCGTCGAGTGATAAATTTAACTTCATCGCCAACACGAATTCGTGAATCAATTCGCCGGCGCGAAGTCCGACGATGTGTGCGCCGACGATTTTTTTGCCGCTTAAAATTACTTTCGCAAAACCTTCCGTTTCGCCTTCGGCGTGAGCGCGGTCATTTTCTTCAAACGAAACTTTGATGATTTTTATCTCGCCGAATTCCTTTCTCGCTTCTGCTTCGGTCATCCCGACACGCGCTACTTCCGGTTCGGTAAATGTCGCCCACGGCACAACGCGAAAATCGGTTTTTTTGGTCAAAGGATAAAATAAAAAAGCGTTTTGGATGACGATTTGCGCTTCATAATCTGCTGTG
>JANOXW010000775.1:0-2285 GCA_031418635.1 Acidobacteriota bacterium | reverse complement strand
ACCTTTTTTGCCCAAAACATCCGCATATTTGTTTGCCGCGTGGTGAAAAGTTCCCCATTCATCACTTAACTCATATTCAAACAAACGCTGCGCCAATTTTTCCACATCGGGTTTTGCCTGTTCGCAAGCCGAATAATGAAGTTCCTGCAAATTATCCATCGCTTCTTCAACGGTGCCGTCCGATTCGTGAACATAATTCAAAGCCTTCGACGCGAGTTTGAGTGCGTATTCGCACAAATCAATGACCGCTTCAAAATGTCCGTCTTCAAACAAACCTTCGATTGATTCGACAACTTGCTCAACGTCATCCGAATTATCAAAACCACCGCCGTAATAATCACCGTAATTATCCTCGCTGAACTTAAAAACTCGTTTTATTTCCTTGCGATACGTTTTGACATCAACGCCTTGCGGATTAGTGCGGGCAACGGCAAGCAGTAATTGTCCGCGCAGTGTTTCATTGTCGAGAACTTCCTGCATCAACATCTCGACCAATTCGGATTTTTCCCGCGTTTGTAAATAATTTTTTACGTCATCAAGTTTGGTCGTGCGTTTTTTGCCGCTTGAAGGTTGTTTAATCTCAATTTTTCGCGCCGCAATCCAAGCCAAACCGACGGCAACACAATGTTTGCAAAAATTCCCTTCATCGGCGTAAGGACAATTGCAATCGTAGCCGAGTTCGTCTTCATCTTTCGCCCAAAGTTTGACTTTATAATCGTGTGTGCCGCTAACTTTAGCGACAACTTTTCCGCCATATTCTGCCAACTCGAACACACATTCATCTGCAAAATAATCCTTGCCGCGACTAAATGAACCGCCGTCAGCGTAATCTTTCAATAATTGCGGACTTAAAAAATCCAAAGCAGTTGTTGCCATACTTTATAAATCACCTCTGTAAGTTGAAGAATAGCCAAATAATGCTTTAAGTTTTTGTGATGGCAGAAACTTGAAAATCGAATCGCCGCGACTCGTAATTCGCAAATAAAACGTGCCTAAATTCGTAATCACAACTCCGCGTTGCTTTTTGAAACACTCATACAAAGTTTCGGTAAAAGCATCAACCCACATTTCCGCCGTTTTCTCATCGGCTTTCATCTTGCTTGCCAATAATTTTACAAACTCTTTTTTCTTAACATTTTCAGACATATTTGAATCTCGTTATTTTGAAGCGTTCCGTATGAAAAAAGATTTTCCTTCATTTACAAATTTGCCAAAAGTGATTCTGCGTCGCGTTTATAGCCTTCGTCTTCGAGTTCGTGATTTTTGTTGAGCGGTGCATTTTTAATCCATTCGAGATGCTCGCGTGCCTTGGTTTTGTCGCGGTTTGAAATATATGCTTCGGCGAGAAAAAGACGATTGAGATAAAATTTCGGCGCGATTTCGACGGCTTTTTCCAAACATTCGATAGCTTTTTTCGTGTTGCCGATTGAAAAAGGAAATCCGGGTGCTTTGTAATAAAGTCTGCCAAGCACGCGCCACGGTCCACCGTAAAAATAGTTTTCGTCAATGTTGATAGCGCGTTCAGCCGCTTTTTTGATTGGCGAAATCATCGCCAAACTTTGCATAATTCCCTTTTCCTGTCCAAACGAACCAGAGTTCACCGCGAGCCAAAAATTCGATTCCAGCGAATCTTCGTTTATTGACAAACCGCTTTCTCCGCACTGCACACCTTCATCAAAAAAGAAAAGTTTGTCTGCCGCGTCCCCGGCATATTCGCCTAGCCAATAATTGATTTCTGACAACAAACCATACGCCCAATCGCATTCCGAATCATTTTCGACAATCGCAAACAATTCATCCCGCGCCGTTTCCAGATTCGCGTCGTCCAACTCGCGCTCATCAATAAGTTTCCGCACTTTATCAAAGATTTTTTTGTGTTTCATAAAAAGAGATATTTCCCGATTAATGTTTGAACTGTTTATAAAATTTACTACCGAACAAAAAATAAGACAAGATTTCAATAATTTATTATTGACGCAAAAAAGGAGGAAGCCAAAACTTCATCCTTTTTCATTTGCCAATAAATTTAGCGATACATTTTCAACCTTCAATCAGTTCCAAAGTTCTTTGGTCTTTTGCGCCTTTAAAATACTTGTCTAAAACGCTCTGAAAAACCGGATTCGCATTTTCCAACGCGCCGAAGAGCGTCATTGATGATTTCAATTTTATATCGTCAGGACTTCCGAAGATTTGATTGGCGGTTTTTCCTTCAACTTCGAGCAGTGCGTTTGATATTTCGATCAGCCGTTTGCCTAAGATGGAATGCGCCAGATAATTTTCGGCTT
>JANOXW010000774.1:0-3449 GCA_031418635.1 Acidobacteriota bacterium | reverse complement strand
CCGGTGCCGTTGATGAAGTTGGTCGAAATCATTCGCGGTATTGCGACATCCGACGAAACTTACGCGAAAGTTAAAGATTTGTCGGAGAAACTCGGCAAAGTTCCCGTCGAATGCAACGATTATCCGGGTTTTGTTTCAAATCGCGTGTTAATGCCGATGATAAATGAGGCGATTTTTTGTCTTTATGAAGGTGTCGCAACGCCCGAAGCGATTGACGAGATTATGAAACTCGGAATGAATCATCCGATGGGACCGCTGACTTTGGCTGATTTTATCGGATTGGATGTTTGTTTGGCGATTCTGAATGTCCTGCACGAAGGGCTTGGCGATTCAAAATATCGCCCGTGTCCGCTTTTGAAGAAATATGTTGATGCGGGTTGGTTGGGCAGAAAATCCGGCAAAGGTTTCTATGATTATGGCGTTTGATTCTGGACAAGCAAAAGATTTGCCCGCGAAATACGCGAAATACACGAAAAAAGAAAAAAATGTTTTGGAATTCATTTCAGCGTCATTTTAGAGTGTTTGAAGGGCGACAATTTCTTTTTCCCGTGCGCTTTTACTTATTTAACTTTAAGTTTAGTATTTTTCGTGTGCGCGGCGTGAATTTTATCTGCACAGTATGAAATTCATTTGCGCGACGTGAAATTCATTTGCGCGACGTGATTTTTGTTTGCTCAAGGTAATTTTTATTCGCGTAAGGTGAAATTTATTTGCACAGCGAGATTTTTATTTGCGCGATCTGTCGTCAAATAGTTAAATCAATGAATATTTTTGTTCGTCTGCGGCTTCAACTTTGTAATTTAAAAAAAAGAAAAAGGCTTCGCTAGAATTTTCTAGCGAAGCCTTTTGGTTGGGCGGGCTATTAGGCAGGATTGGGACTTTCGCCTTTGCTGCGACGTTGAAATTTGCCTTTAAATCTTTCCTTCATTTGCTCTTTCAACTGATTGGCTTGCGCTTGTTGTTCGGGAGTCAGAATCGCAAAAAACTGTGATTTCGTGCGTTCTTTTTCCACAATCATTTGCGCCATAATGGTTGCCTGTAGCGTGGCTAAGGCTTGGACTCGGGCTTCGTCAAACTGTCCGTCGGCGGTTGCCGCGTCGAGTTGTTGATGAATTGATTTCATACTTTCCTTCAACGGTTTCACCTTTTCTTTGCTCGATTTCATAATTTGTTTAGCTTGCTCTTTTTGCGCGTCCGTCAAATTAAGTTTTTTGGCTAATCGTTCAAAACCGCTGCGATGACTGAATCCGCGTTTGAATTTTCCTTTTCCGCCTTCGTCTTTTTGGGCAAAGACAAAAATTGTTCCGATAGATACTACTGCGATGGCTAAAAATGCTACAAGTAATTTTTTCAAGTTATTATTTCTCCTAAATTAAATTTCGCGGCGTTTTTTCCGCGTTCAATGTATTAGACGAATTTTTTGCGCGGAAAAACGTCGAATTATCGTGAAGTAATGTAAAGAATTGTAAAAGTGAGGGCGAAACGATGAATTTTGAAGTAAAATCAAACTGTTTATGAGTAAAATACTTTTGATTGATGATGACGAGGAACTTTGCGAACTCGTTTCGGAATATTTAACGGTTGAAGGTTTGACGGTGGAAGCTGTTCACGATGGAGAAAGTGGTTTGCGAAACGCGGTTTCCAACCAATTCGATTTGGTGATTTTAGATGTGATGTTGCCGAAGATGAACGGTTTTGACGTTTTGCGCGAGCTTCGGCAGAAATCAAAGATTCCCGTTTTGATGTTGACAGCACGCGGCGACGATATGGAACGCATCGTCGGACTCGAAATCGGCGCGGACGATTATTTGCCGAAACCGTTTAACCCGCGTGAACTCGTGGCGCGAATTCGCGCGATTCTGCGGCGCACCGAAACAGAACAACTTCCGAATTCAAAATTTCAAGTTGATGATATTGAGGTTTCGATTTCGGCACGTTCAGCCAAAAAAGACGGTGAAGATTTGAATTTAACGGCAGTCGAGTTTGATTTATTGGTTGCCTTGCTCAAAGATGCGGGCAAAGTTATCAATAAAGAAGATTTGAGCGAAACAGTTTTAGACCGCAAACTTTCGCCCTACGACCGCAGTCTCGATATGCACATCAGCAATCTGCGAAAGAAGTTGGGAACACGCGAAGACGACGACGAAAGAATCAAAACGATTCGCTCTGTCGGGTATATCTATACAGTCAACAGTTAACAGTTATCAGTTATCAATTTTTATTTTGATGTGTATGAAACCTGATAACTAGAAGCTGATAACTGATAACTGTTGACTGATAACTGAGATAATGAGTTTATTTCTAAAAATTTTCCTGTGGTTTTGGTTGGCGATTGCGTTGGTTGTGGCGGCGTTGACGTTTGTGAATTGGTCAACGCAGAGTGAGCCGCTGGTGCGACAATGGCAGACATTTGTCGGCGAGATTGTTTCGTCAAATTCGGCAACGGCGGTACAGATTTACGAAAACGAAGGGCAAGCCGGCTTACAAGAATACCTAAATCGGGTTGCTAACACGGAACGAGTTAATGCTGTCGGATTTTATGACGCAAATCGGCGGCGGATTGCGGGAAGCGAAATGTCCGCCGAAGCTGAAAGTTTGTTTGATATAGCCTTACAAAGCGAAAATACCGAATTTATCCGCTTACCTGAGCAAACTGTCGCGGCGAAAAAACTGCAACTCAAGGACGGCGCGAATTATGTTTATATCATTCAGTTGAAACGTCCGCCTTCAACACCATTTTTAACCGAATTGCGAAATCGGACATTGCAAATATTGACGGTTATTCTTACGGCAGGTTTAGTTTGTTTTGCTTTGGCGCGTTATATTTCGTCGCCGATTGGCAAACTTCGGCGGGCAACGCAGAAACTTGCGAACGGCGATTTGCAAACGCGGGTTTCCTCAAAAATCGGAAAGCGACACGATGAAGTTGCCAAGTTAGCCGAAGATTTTGACGAGATGGCAGAGAGAATCGAGAATTTGCTGATGTCGCAAAAGCGTCTGACACAGGATATTTCCCACGAATTGCGTTCACCTTTGGCGCGAATGAATGTCGCGCTGGAACTCGTTCGGGCGAAGGCAAATGTCGAAGCCAAACCGCTTTTGGAAAGAATCGAAACCGAATCGAATCGCTTAAACGAAATGATTTCGCGTCTGCTGATGCTTGCTAAACTCGAAAGCGGAACGCCCGATTTTGACAAGCGAACGGTTAGTTTATCAAAATTGGTCGAGCAAATTGTCGCTGATGCGGACTTTGAAGCTCGGGCAAAAGGTAAATCGGTAAAGATTTTACAAAAAGACGAAATAAAAGTTGTTGGCAACGAAAATCTATTAAGAAGCGCGGTTGAGAATGTTCTGCGAACCGCGGTGGGTTATACGAAAGATGAAACGACGGTGGAAGTTTCACTTCGACAAAATCATAAAAACGTCGTGATAACCGTCAAAGATTACGG
>JANOXW010000773.1:0-4220 GCA_031418635.1 Acidobacteriota bacterium | reverse complement strand
CAAAAATTTCACGTTCGCTGACAAGTAACGAGAACAAGAATCCTGTCTTTCTTTTTGGCTTTCCGATCAGGAGAAAACTTAATGCAAAAAACATGAAAGAAATTTCAAAAAGCAATTGTTGCAACATCAATATTGGCAAATGATTTTAGAAGACAGAAAGAAATAATTTTATTTGAGGCAATAAACATTTCGACTGAACCGACAAATAGACCAGCGATAATTGCACTATTCGATGATGGTTGGCGAATTAAATAACATCACCAACGCGCGGTGTGGTGAGATGGTAGTTGAAAATATGCTTTTTGGGAAACTTATGATTTGGCAGTGTTATGGAGTAGGTGAGTTATGATAAAGACCTTCGGTTTATTAGTTTTTTTGATATGTGCCTTAGCGAGCTTTAATTTCGCCCAAGGCGTTGACGCTGGCGTGAAGGAAGTTGAAACTGGTAAGTCTGAGAAAAAACCTACGCCAAACCCGACTAAGACTATTATAACCAAAGCAACTGTCAAAAAATCTGCTCCAAAACCTACTAAACCTGTAGCCGCCAAGCCAACTGTTTCTAAATCTATGCCATCAACTAAGGTTGTGAGTAAACCAAAACCTTCTTCCGCCAATTTAGGCGAACCCAAAATCTTATGGACTGATGATTGTGACCCTCGAAAAGATTCCAACCGCTGTTCAATCTCGACTAGAGAGGCGGTAACTGATAGATTTTACGATGTTATTAAGTTGGTCAATGGGAAAATTACATATAAAATCCCTGAATCGAAAGAAGAACTGGAATCATATCAGGTTGTAATTGTTCACTTTTGTTCCGACAATATTAACGAAAATTTAATAAATGTAATAAAAGAGTATATTCAATCCGGTGGTTCCGCTTTCATTCTGGGCGGGAATACTTGTCAGGCAGGCGGTCATAACACTTCTTGGTGGGCATCTCAGCTAACTAAAGATTTTGGCGTAACTTTTACCTCTGATGATGATAACAATACTTCATGGGCTGCTGCCGTCGGTAGTCATCCGACAACATTAAAGATTGAAAAAATGTATTTTTCGCAACATGCTTACTTGAATGTTTCTAATCCGTCGGAGTTGATTCTTACCATAAACAACCGACCAATCTCGGCGATTTATGATGGAACCGGAGCTTTCGTTGTTTTATCTGATGACATTGGGTTTGGGTGGGCTCCGAACAGTTGGGAAAATTTAGGTCCGACTGATAATTTTAGGTTTTGGCAAAATTCGCTCGCGTGGCTGATTAGACATTCCAAAATCAAACGACCCGAAATTTCATCCGCCAATAAATCTGACAACAACGCGGACACAGACTTTTCTGCACAACTTACAATCATCGTCAAGCAAAAGGAGGTAAAGATATTCATTGATGACGTTCAATATGATACTGAATATGGCAATTCGCCATTCATTTATGATTCACTTTCACCTGCAACATACACAATCCGGGTCGAAAAGTCGGGTTATAAAACGGAAAGCCGAACAATAAAACTATCTCATAAACAAAAGTTATCACTGAGATTTAATTTGGTTGCTTCAGTTGGTATATTGGATGGTTCTGTTAATAATACTGTTATTGCTAGAAAGAATGTAGTTGACGGGGCGGAAGTCTTTAAAAATCAGAAGTCTAAGGATGCCAAAGATGAACAAGAAGAACGCGCCGGAATTGCTGAAAGAGATGCTAATAGCAACAATAATTCGGGTTTAAATCCTTCGACTTCTAAAACACGCGCCAGAATTGTTGAAGGAGATGCTAATAGCAAGACAACAAAAAACGATGCAAATTCGGCAGACTTGGCAAAGCAGTATTATGATAGTGGTTCCGCTTATCTTAAAAATGGAAAATTTGACCTAGCAATAACGAATTTTACCAAGACAATTGAGATTAATCCCAAATACGAAGATACATACTTTTTACTTGGGCGGGCATACAAAGAAAACAAACAATATGATTTAGCCATAGCCTGTTTTACGAAGGCAATTGAATACAATCCGAATTCTGCCTGGGCATACAGTTCCCGGGCATTTACATATAGATTAATCGGAGAGGTTGATAAATCAATCGCAGATGCCACCAAAGCTATTGAATTAGCCCCCAATGAAGCCGATATATATCACACACGCGCTCTTGCATATAGCAGAAAAGGTGAAACTGATTTAGCTATTTCTGATTACACCAAAGCAATCGAACTTTTTCCAAAATTTTATTTTGCGTATCTCAATCGCGGTTCTAGTTATTATGATAAGAATTACTATGATAGTGCTATTGCAGATGCGACAAAGGCAATCGAAATTTATGACAAAAGTGATAATGGTTATGAACTTCGGGGTAGATCTTATTTCGCCAAGAAGGATTACGACCGGGCTATTGCTGATATTTCTAAAGCAATTGAGATAAATCCAAAGGAGAAAGTTTTTTATATCAATCGTGCAATTGCTTATGATGCAATTGGCAGAAAGGACTTAGCCGCTGCTGACCGACAGAAAGCTGAAAAATTAGGCGGACAATAAGTTTGGAGTAAAACTGATTGCCTGTTCTTTGCGTTCGTCGGTTAAATGTTTTTAATCTTTATGAAGAAAAAGATTATCAACCGACATTTGAAAAAATTCTAAAATCCATAAGATTTTTCGTAACTACCTAGTCTTCCTAAAGTTCAGAGTTACGCATTTATGCATGATTTACGCCGGCATCGAAACAAGCCGCAAGGTTAAACTTAAGTTGAACAATATGTGGCGTGTTTCACTCCTCAAGGCACCGGCTCTGAACGCTTGAAAAAAGCGAAAACTAAAACTTTGTCGTTTTACACTTTTGCCCTTTTAACCTTTTTACTTTTTACTTTTCTTGGCGATTAAAATCATAAGCCGAAGATTATTTGCCAATATCGGATTAAGTTTTTTGAGTTTATCCTGCGCGTTTTCTGCCCCTTTGAAATTGCCCCGCTTAATTTCCGCTTCGCCGAGATTGTAATAGCCGGAGGCGTAATTTTTGTCAATCTCGACAGTCTTTTGAAATTGTTTGGCAGCGTTATCAAAATCGTTTAATCGGCGATAGGCAATACCGAGTTCGTTGTTGGCATCGAGCCAATCTTTTCGCAATTCGGTGGCGCGTTTTAAGATTTTAACCGATTCTTGATACTCGCCTAAATCGGTTAATGTAATTCCCAGATTCAAATACGGCGGTGCAAACTCAGGTTTCAAAGCAACTGCTTTTTGCAATGTGTCCCTGCCGAGTTTTAGTTTGGTAACGGCATCATCTTTGCGATTTGCCTTCAAATCCACTTGTGCCGAATTGTAATATGCCCAACCCAAATTCGTGTAATCAAGCACATTCGGGCTTTGGGCAATCGCCGAATTCAAAGCGGTAATCGCGCCACTCCATTTGTTTTGTGCGCCCAAGACAAAACCGTAACTGCTGTATAGTTCCGCATCATCTTTGATAAATTGGGTGGCAATGCGATAAACGCCTTCGGCTTCGCCATATTTTCCGAGTTTTCGGTAAGCGTCGCCCAAATTAGCATAGCCTTCCCAATTATCGTTTTTGAGCCGCGTAACTTCTTTATAGGCGTTGACAGCTTCGGCGTAATTACCGCGACTATAGTTAATAACACCGATGCCAAACCACGCTTCGGCATATTTCGGATTTAACTTAATTGCATTTTGATATTCGGGAAATGCGTCGTCGGGGCGACTTTGTTTAGCGGCAATTTCGCCGAGATAAAAATGCGCGTCGGCTAAATTGTCGCTAAGTTTGGCAACATCGGGCGAACTTTCATAAAGTTTGATAGCTTGTCGGAATGCGGTTTCAGATTCTTTGTACCGAAATTGCTGAAAGCGAATGATGCCCAAATACTGTTGCGATTCGGCATTGGATTGATCAGTTTCGACGGCTTTGGTTAAATAACTGTCGGCTTTGGCAATGTCGTTTATTTTAAAGTAAAAAATGCCGAGCGGTGCATAAATTTCCGTCAGGTCTTTGTCAATTAATAATGCTTTTTCGTAATTTTTGATGGCGTTTGCTTTGGCTTCACTGTCGTCGCCGATAGCATCAAAATATTCACCCAAGCCGGCATACGCTGCCGAATTTTGATTATTTAAAGCAATCGCTTCATTAAATAGTTCTTCTGCTTCTAATAATTTATCAGCTTCTAACAATTCAGCCGCCTTACTCGTCAGCGCATCGCTCAAACCGAGTTTGGCATTCAAAT
>JANOXW010000772.1:0-10880 GCA_031418635.1 Acidobacteriota bacterium | reverse complement strand
CAGCTTAAAAGAAATCAGGAAGCCGTGCCGATTTTTAATAACCTCGCGGAAATTTCGCAAAAAAACGCGGACGCACTTTTTTACGCCGCGCAGGGTTTTATGATTTTGGGCGATTATGGACGCGCCGTTAAGGAATTTCGCACGGTCATCGCGCTTACGCCGAACACCGCGAAGGCAAATTATTTTATCGGTCAAAGCCTGATTCGGCTGAATGGTTACGACGAAGCCGAAAAAGCGTTTAGAGCGGAACTGGTGCTTAATCCAAATGATGTTTTATCGAAATACCACCTTGCGCTGACGTTGATTGAAAGAAAAATCGAGCCGGAAAAAACGATTGCAATTTTGGAAGAAACGATAAATTTGAAGTCTGATTATGCCGATGCGCGGTATCAACTCGGCAAAATTTATCTCGAACGCGGCGAAACGCAAAAAGCGATTGAACAACTCGAAGCTGCTGTTTCTGCTGATATAAACAAAGATTTTATACACTACCAATTAAGCATCGCCTATCGCAAAATGTCGCGCAAAGAAGATGCCGACCGTGAATTAAAGCGTTATCAGGAACTGAAAGCCGCAATCCGTAAAAACGATACGCCGATGGGAAATTAATGCAAATTTTGAGTAACAAGCTGACTCGATTTACGCAATTTTGTCTGATTAGTCTTAGTTTGACGTTGACAGTAGTGGCGCAGAATTCGCTCGTGCGTTTTGAAAAAAGTATCGAAGCCGGACAACTTGTCGAAGTCGAAAAGGATTTGTTCAGCTATGTGATTGCCAATCCGAAGGACGCGAAAGGTTTTGCACTACTCGCAAAAATGCGGCTCAAACAAAATCGTCTGAATGAGGCTAAATCGCTTGCCAGCAAATCTTTGACACTTGATGCAAAATCGGTTTCCGCTAAATTCACACTTGCCGAAACATATTATCAGCTCGGTGAAATCGAACAATCACGCGTTGTTTTAGGCGGCATTTTAGAAAACGAAATTTCGGATGATTCGATTCGATTGAACATTGCGGAACTTTACTCTCAAACCGAAGATTGTCCAAAAGCCTTGGTTTTATCGGAAAAATTGTCGGTCAAAATTAGAAATAGCGAGGCTTTACCGTTTCGCGCAACTTGCTATTTGGAAGTAGGCGACAAGAAAAATTTCGCTTCGTTGATACCTTTGGCGAAACTTCTGGCAAAGCAAAATCCGACGACTATCGTTAGATTTGCTGAGGTTTTAAGCAAAGCCGCAATGCACAAAGAAGCAACTGATTTGTTGCAGTTAGTAATTGTTTCTGCACCGAAAAATATGGATGCTTTGCTACTTTTGGCGAAGTCGGAAATTTATCTAAAGGATTTTGCCAATGCCAAAATTCATCTCGCGCAGGCGGAAAAAATTCAACCGAATTCGGGAGAACTACTTTTCGTCAAATCATTTCTCGAAAGTGAGCAGGGAAATACGGCGCAGTCGCTCGAACTGATTGAAAAATCTTTAACTGAAAATCCGAATAATACTAAGTTTTTAACTCAATTTGTAATATCGGCAATGCGGGCGAATCAAGCCGCAAAAGCCGTTCGCGCCGCGCAGAGTTTGTTAAATTTACAGCCCGAAAATCCTGAATATCAATATCTGTTCGGCGCGGCTTCGCTGCAAAATAACAATTTACAAAATGCAGAAAATTCGCTCGTGAAATTTCTTGAAGCGCGTCCGAATGATTCACGCGGTTGCGTGGCACTAGGTTTAACTTACGCGGCACAGCCTGAAAAATTGGTGGAAGCACGAATTCAGATGCAAAAATGTTTGGTGATAAATCCGAATAATTACGAAGCATCTTATCAACTCGGTTTATCTTATAAAACGCAGGGCGAAACACCAAAAGCCATCGAATTTCTCGAACAAACAGTTAAACTTGCACCGAATAACGCGTCGGCACTACGCGATTTAGGTGCGGTTTATCTGCAATCAGGCGCGGAAACTCAGGCGAGAGTCGTATTGGAAAAAGCTGTCGCCCTTGATCCGAACGATGCCGACACTCATTTTCAACTCAGCCGTTTATATAATTTGACTGGCGAACGCGAACTTGCGAAAAAGCATTTGGAAATATTTCAGAAATTGAAAAATCCGAAAAAAGACGGAATGTAATGAAATTTTATAAATCTTCAACTTTAATCATATTTATTTCAATAATTTGCAGTCAAATTATTTTGGCGCAGGATGTCTGCAAAGACCGCAAAGTTCCGCAGCTAACCGATATTTATTCTAAAACCGGAATAAAATTCGTGCATACGTCTGCGCCCGAAAAAAAGTATATCGTCGAATCAATGAGCGGCGGCGTTTTGTTAATTGATTACGACCGCGACGGCTTTTTGGACATCTATTTTACCAACGCGCCGACGGTCGAAATGGCTTTGAAAAACGAGAAGGCGAAAAGCGTGCTTTACCGCAACAACGGCGACGCTACTTTTACGGACGTAACCGACAAAGCCGGAGTCGGTTTTCCCGGTTACGCGATGGGCGGCGCGGTTGGCGATTTCAACAACGACGGCTTTCCTGATATGTATATTACCTGTCTCGGCGGTAATGTTTTGTATAAAAATAATGGCGACGGGACGTTTTCGGATGTCACGAAACAGGCGAAAGTTGCTGATGGTCGGTGGTCAACGGGCGCGGCGTTTGGCGATTATGACGGTGACGGATTTCTCGATTTATTTGTCGCAAATTATGTTGATTTCAAACTCAACGATTTGCCGGGTTTCGGTTCGCTTCCGACCTGTAAATTTCGCGGCGTTGACGTGCAGTGCGGACCACGCGGTTTGAAAGGCGCAGGCGACAGCGTGTTTCACAACAACGGCGACGGAACATTTAGCGAAGTTTCAAAACAGCTCGGACTCGACGATGTGCAAGGTTATTACGGGATGCAAACCGTTTTGTCGGATTTCGGCAATACCGGAAAATTGGATGTTTATGTTGCCAATGACTCGACACCAAACTTTTTTTACCGCAACGAAGGCAAAGGGAAGTTTGCCGACGAAAGTTTGATTTCGGGAACAGCGGTCAGCGGCGATGGTTCGGAGCAAGGTTCGATGGGCGTTGCTGTCGGTGATTATCTGCACACGGGAAATTTTGCGATTTATACGACAAATTTCGTTGACGAATACAACACGCTTTACCGCAATAACGGAAATTACGATTTTACGGACGTTTCATTTACGGCAAAAGTCGCCCAAGTTTCGCGCCCGTATGTCGGTTGGGGAACGGGATTTTTTGATTTGGATAATGACACTTGGCTCGATTTATTAGTCGTCAACGGTCACGTTTATCCGCAGATGGATCAGATTTCATCGGGCGCAAAATATAAACAGGGCAAGATTTTATTGGTCAATCAAGGCGACACGACTTTTTGCAACGCAACCACGCAAGGCGGCGCGGCTTTGTCTGAACTTCGTGTATCACGCGGCGCGGCGTTTGGTGATTTGGACAATGATGGACAAATTGATGTGGTCGTCGGAGATTTGGACAGTTCGCCGATGATTTTGAAAAACGAAGGCGATAAGTCAAATAATTGGATAACTTTAGAACTCGGCGCGAAAGTCGGAAATCCATTGGCAATCGGCGCACGAATTAAAGTTACAACGGGAAAAATCGTGCAAACCGAAGAAATCAGAAGTGGCGGAAGTTATTTGTCAAACAATGATTTGCGCGTTCATTTCGGACTCGGCAAAGCGGCGAAAGTTGATTCAATCGAAATTCGTTGGAATTCCGGTAAAGTCGAAACAATAAAAGATGTCGCAGCGAATAAGTTTCACGCGATTTTAGAAGGCGAAGGTTTGGTAAATTTCGATAAAATTCGCCCGAAAATGAAGAAGAATTAAATGTCAATGCGGATTTTATTTGTAACAATTTTACTTTTTATCGTGCAATCCTCAGTATTTGCACAAAAAGCCGTCATTTCATTTAAAGATATTTCAGCCGACAGCGGCTTGAATATTTCGCATATTTCAACGGCGGAAAATCGTTATATCATCGAATCAATGAGCGGCGGCGTAGCGGTTTTTGATTGTGATAATGATAGCTTTTTAGACGTTGCGACAATCAACGGTTCGTCGGTTGAAAACTTCAAAAAAGGCGGGGATTTATTTGTTACGCTTTACCGCCAAATTGACGGCGCGAAAACAAAAACTCCAAAGTTTGAAAACATCACTTCATTGGCAAATTTGACGCGCAAAGGTTGGGGAATGGGCGTAACGGCAGTTGATTTTGACAGCGATGGGATTTTAGATTTATTCGCCACAGGCTTTGACGGAAATGCCGTCTATCGTGGCAAAGGCGGTTGCAAGTTTGAAGATATAACAGAAAAAACAGGCTTAAAAGGCATTGGTTTTCAGACCGGCGCGGCTTGGGCTGATTTCGACCGCGACGGCGATTTGGACGTTTTTGTCGCAGGGTATGTTTCGCTTGATTTGAATAATTTGCCGGTTTTCGGAAGTTCCAAAACCTGCTCTTATAAAAGCATTCGCGTTCAATGTGGTCCGCGCGGTTTGCCGGGAGAGCGCGATTATTTTTACCGCAACAAAGGCGACGGCACGTTTGAAGAAATCGCCGAAAAGATCGGAGTTTCCGACAAGGATAAGTATTTCGGTTTAGGCGTAACATTCGCTGATTATAACAATGACGGCTGGCTTGATTTATATGTTGCCGACGATAGTTCGCCGAATTATTTGTATAAAAATAATCAGAACGGGACATTTTCCGACGTGAGTTTTGAAACGGGAACGAGTTACAGCGGCGCGGGCGAAGAGCAAGGTTCGATGGGAGTCAGTCTTGCGGATTACGATAATGACGGAAACTTGGATATTTTTGTGACGAATTTTGAAAGCGAACAGAATACGCTTTATCGAAATTTAGGCGTGAAAGGCTTTCTCGATGTTTCCGCCGAAGCAGGAACTGCCCAACCTGCGAAGCCGTATGTCGGTTGGGGAACTTCTCTAACCGATTTTGATAACGATGGCTGGCTTGATTTGTTGGTTGTCAACGGTCACGTTTATCCGCAGATGGAATTTGTCAAAAATGAGACCATTCAAGGGTTTCGTCAGCCTTTGTTGCTTGGGCGAAATACCGGAAACGGAAAGTTTGAAGATATTTCCAAAGAATCGGGTTTGCGTGATTTGCCGATGTTTTCGAGTCGTGGGGCAGCCTTTGGAGATTTGAACAATGACGGTTTAATTGATGTCGTCATCACGCATTTAGGCGAAAAACCGACGGTTTTGTTGAATTCGACTGAAAACAAAAATCAAAAGATTACTTTCAAACTCATTGAAAACGGCAAAAATCACGATGCAATTGGTTCGAGAGTTACACTAAAAACAGATAAACGCTCATTGATTCAAGAAATTCAGGCAGGTTCGAGCTATTTATCGCAAAATGATTTTCGGCTTCATTTCGGTTTAAGCACCGGCGAGAAAATCGAATCGGTCGCGGTTCGTTGGAGTAACGGGAAAATCGAAATGGTTTCCGGCATTCAACCAGATCGAATCATTACAATTATTCAAGAAAAAGGTGCAACAACATCAACAAGTTTCCGATAAATTTTATAGACTTTTGTTGATTCATACAACAAAGTTTTATAGAATAGTGGGGGGAAATATTTCTTGTTAAATGAGGTTTTTAAAATTCGATTCTTTTGAGGTGAATAAAATGAAAAAAATAGTGGTTTCAATGATATTTATAATTATCGCGGCTATGATTTCAAATGTCTTTGCACAAAGAGAAACGCCAGCCGGAGCGGGCGATAAAAATTTGGGCGCGGATGATCTTAAAACACGTTCCATTGAAATTGATCGCATAAAACAAGAGGCTTTGAAAAGCGATGCTGCTAATTTTGCGCCGATCAATACAGAGATTAACGCCAAATTTCCGCAAATTAAAGAAGATTATGAAGGTATTCAAATTTCAGAAGCGGCGATTATTCAAGCATACACAAGGGGAAAAACAATAGATTATAGCCTTATCGGAACGTCAGCTGATTCAATAAATAGAAATGCCAAGCGGCTTGATACAAATCTTTTTGCCGCCTCGAAAACAGAAAAGAATTTGGAAAAAACGTTAAAAAAAGAGGAAAAGCCTAAAAAAATTAGAGACATAATTATTGAATTAGACAAAGCAATCGGTGATTTCATATCAAGTAAAATTTTTGGCAATATTAAATTGATCGAGGCGGAAGTTGCTATTAAAACCCGCACGGATCTGCAAAGAGTTATGCAATTAAGTGAGGAATTATCAAACGAAGCAAAAAAAATGCAGTAAAACCTGAATGAAGTAAAATCTGATAGAATAGAGCAAGTTTGGAGGTAATTTGAAATGAAACTAATCATTTTTGGAGTATTTAGCTTTCTACTACTTGCATTGTCAAGCACTTTTGCTCAAATTCCAAATCCTGTAGCGGACATTGAAATCCGTGATGAAAGTTCACTTAGAAGGCGTTCATTGGAACTTGAAAGAGTTAAGCGGGAAGGTAATACGATAAACCCGGCAGGAGCTTCGAAGGAACAACAAATCAAATTTGCTCAGGTGAAAGCAGATTTTGAGAGCATCCAAAATCTGCAAACTGCGATTATTAAGGCTTATACTACCGGCAAAAGAATAAATTACGAAAAGATTCACGATTCAGCCGCAGAAATGACAAATAAAGCCAGGCGGCTTGATGAAAATTTGTTTGATTCAAAGCAAACTCAAAAAATAAAAGCAGGTGAAAATGTCAGCCGAAAAAGTATTCGGGATTTGATCATTGAGTTGGATAATTCGATAGGAAAATTTATTAGCAGTCCGATCTTTACAAATACCAAGATAGTTGACCTCGAAACTTCACAAAAAACGCGGATTGATTTGGAAAAACTTCTAACATTGAGCGAAATACTTTCAAAAGAAGCTGGTAAAATGAAATAAACAGACAAAATTTTTGAGTATTTTTTAGGCGAGACAAATTCCCGCCTTTTTCTATTTATGACAAAGAAAGTTCGTTGGGGAATTTTAGGTGCGGCAAAGATTGCCATAAAAGATGTAATTCCCGCAATGCAATCAGGTGAAAATTGCGAAGTTCACGCGATTGCATCAAGAAAATTGGACAAAGCTCAAAAAATCGCTAACGATTTAAATATTCCAAAATTTTACGGTTCTTACGAAGAATTGCTCGCAGATTCTGAAATCAAGGCGATTTACGTTCCTTTGCCAAATCATCTGCATCTTGAATGGACAGTCAAGGCTGCAATGGCTGGAAAACACGTTTTGTGCGAAAAACCGATTACCTTAAATGCTGCAGAAGTGCGGAAACTAATCGAAGTCAGAGATAGAACAGGCGTGAAAATTCAGGAAGCCTTTATGGTACGAACTCATCCGCAATGGATTGCCATCCACGATTTGATAAAATCGGGGCGAATCGGCGATTTGCAAACCATCACGGGATTTTTTAGCTATTTCAATAACGATAAATCGAATATCCGCAACAAAATAGAAATGGGCGGCGGCGCGTTGATGGACATCGGTTGTTATTGCATAAATATTTCGCGTTTTATTTTTGCCGACGAACCGAAAAAAGTTGCGGGTTTAATCGAAAGAGATGAAAATACCGGAATTGATAAACTGACTTCGGCAATTCTCGATTTTCCAAACGGGCAAGCGACATTTACTTGTTCGACACAACTCGTTCCGTATCAGAGAATGCAGTTTTTCGGAACAACGGGACGCATCGAAGTCGAAATTCCATTTAATATTCCGCCGAAAACTCCGACACGCATTTTTATTGACGACGGTGCGGACTTATACGGAAAAAATATTGAAACAATCGAATTTCCGGCAGTAGATCAATATACGATTCAAGGCGATTTGTTTTCAAAAGCGATTCTGGAAAATACCGAACAAGCAATTGGGCTTGAAGATTCGATAAAAAATATGACAGTTATCGAAGCCGTTTTTCGCGCCGCAGAAACAGGAAAGTGGGAAGTTCCCGCGAGTTTCTAAAGCCGGAAGTTTCCGCAAATATTTGTCGTCAAACTTTATTCCGCTACGATAAGTGCGTAGTTTTTGCCTTTATAAAATCTCACGCCGTCATTGCCAACACGCATCATTAACGGACGTGGACGAGTCATTTCTTTATCGTTTATCGTTTCAACCGACATAATTTCCTTACTGCTCAAATCGAAAATATGCAATTTACCGTCAGCGGAAAATCCGAATCCATATGCACCGACCGAAAGTTGTTTTCCGCCGATTTTAATTAGTGAATCAGTGATTAAAAAACCTTCATATTTGCCGCTGATTTCCGTCGAATAACCGGAAGTGTCAACGAGTCCGACGATGACATAACGGTCTTTGCCGATGAGCGCGACGGCTGAATTTCGCGTCTGTGTCGGTGCGCTTTGTCCGGCAAAATAAAAACTCGTCGGCACGATTTTCGCCGCCGCCGTTGCGTTTAAGATGGTCGGCACATTTTTTTCCTGTGCTTTGGTCGTTGTGTTCAATGCACCAACGAGCGCGAAAAACATTACTAATACTACAAATTTATAGTTTTTGAGTTTCATTTATTTTTCTCCTCTAAATCTTTAAATTTAATTCCGTCCGAGAAAATCGGCAACGGCAGAATTTACTTTTTGATATTCACATACCGGCGCGTGCGTTACCGTGTGGTCGAGTCGGGCGACAATGATAAAAAATTTTGCTTTAATCGCGTCTGCCGTTTTCTAACTTAAAATTGCCAAGCGATGCGGATTGTTATTCCTGCGCGTTCACTGTGCAGGTCAAAAAATAAATAAATAAATATAATAAACTGATAAATTTCACCATTTTGTTGTCTGACACAATTTATTTTGCTTGCAGTATTTTATCGAATAAAATAGAATAGCTGAAAGTTTTTAATCCCGACTTTTCTAAAGGAAATTTAAAATCAAATGAAAATTACAGCTTTATTATTAAACATTGCCGTATTCGTTGCAACCTTTTGCACGCCACTACAACAAAGTTTTGCCCAATCAATGAAAAAAAATGATTTGGTCAATCGTGAGATTGCTGACAGTAATACTTTTTTTCAGGAAATGTTGCAAAAGCCAAATCCTGTCCGCGATAATTCGGCGCGTATCGAGGCAATGCTGAAAAAGATGACTTTGGAGGAAAAAGCAGGACAGATGACGCAACTTGAAATCGGTCAGATAACTTCGGGCGGCGATTCAAATATCAATATTGATGCGGCAAAACTCGAAAAAGCGGTTGTGCAATACAAAGTTGGCTCGATTTTAAATGTCAACGGACACGCTCTTTCGGTTGATAAATGGCACGAAATTATCGGCGCGATTCAAGCGTCTGCGATGAAAACGAAAATGAAAATCCCCGTAATTTACGGGATTGATTCGATTCACGGCGCAAACTATGTCAAAGGTGCGACGCTTTTTCCGCAGGAAATTGGGATGGCGGCTTCGTGGAATCCGGCTTTGATGCAACGGGCGGCAGAAATTACGGCGATGGAAACTCGTGCGGCAGCGATTCCGTGGAGTTTTTCGCCCGTTTTGGACATTGGTCGGCAACCACTTTGGGCGCGATTTTGGGAAACATTCGGCGAAGATCCGTATTTGGCAAAAGTAATGGGCGCATCGTTTATTCGCGGTCTGGAAGGCAACGATGTCAGCAATGATAAAAATGTCGCGTCGAGTCTGAAACATTATATGGGTTACAGTTTTCCTTTGAACGGTAGAGATCGAACATCGGCGTGGATTCCCGAAAATTACTTGCGCGAATATTTCATGCCGACCTTTGACGCGGGAGTAAAATCTGGTGCGCGAACCGTAATGGTCAATTCCGCAGAAATCAATGGCGTTCCGGGACATATCAACAAACATCTTCTGACCGATGTGTTGAAAAACGAACTCGGTTTTGATGGTTTTATCATTTCCGATTGGCAGGATATTCAAAAACTCGTAACGCAATGGAAAGTCGCCAAAGATGAAAAAGAGGCAACAATGTTGGCAATTAACGCCGGAATTGATATGAGTATGGTGCCGTATTCTTATACTTTCACGGATAATTTAATCGCGTTGGTCAAAGAGAAAAAAGTTTCGATGACGCGAGTTGATGATGCCGTGCGCCGCATTTTACGGGTTAAAATGCAACTCGGATTATTTGAAAACCCGATGCCGAATCCGGCGGTCAAAAATAATTTCGGTAAGCCTGAATATGCAGAAGTCAGTTTGCAGGCGGCTCGTGAAACGATGACTTTGCTCAAAAACGAGGGCAATGTTTTGCCTTTGTCGAAAAACAAAAAAGTTCTCGTTACAGGTCCGACGGCAGATTCTCTGATTTCGTTAAATAACGGCTGGACTTGGGTTTGGCAAGGTTCTGAGCCGTCGCTTTATCCAACTGACAAATTGACGATTCAGCAGGCGATTGAAGCCAAAATCGGCAAAAAGAACTTTGAATTCGTGCAGGGAACACGCTTGACACGACCTCCAAATTCTCCGGCAAACACCACGCCGACGATGACCGACGAAGAAGTTAATGTCGAAAAAGCGGTTGAAAAAGCCAAAGATTCGGATGTGGTTGTTTTGTGTTTGGGCGAAGGTTCTTACACGGAAACACCGGGAAATTTGACGGATTTGACTCTGCCCGAAACGCAACTCAAATTTGCCGAAGCGATTATTGCGACCGGCAAACCCGTCGTTTTAGTCTTGGTCGAAGGTCGTCCGCGACTTATCAGCCAAATTGCCGACAAAGTTCCGGGAATTTTGATGGCATATAATCCGAGCAACGAAGGCGGACGTGCCGTGTCGGACGTGCTTTTCGGCGATTATAACCCGAATGGCAAATTGCCGTTCACTTATCCACGTTCAACCAATAATTATTTGACTTACGACC
>JANOXW010000771.1:0-7512 GCA_031418635.1 Acidobacteriota bacterium | reverse complement strand
CAACCAAATAACGCGATTTATGCTGATGACATTCGCGTTGTTTTTAAGTCTGAGCGGTTTTGTTGCCGCCCAAGAAACGACCGGCGCAATCGTCGGCACAATCCGCGATTCATCCGGTGCGGTCATTCCCGGCGCGTCTGTAATAATAACCGATTCACAGAAAGCTAATATCGTGGTTCGCACAATAACGGCGAGTGATGACGGCATATTTACCGCGCCAAATTTAGTTAGTAGTGTTTATAGTATTACGGTCGAAGTCGCAAATTTTAAGAAAGCGGTAAAAACTGATGTGAAGGTTGATGTCGGACAGCGAAGATTAGTTGACATCGAACTCGAAGCGGGAAATGTTTCGGAAATTGTTACGGTCGAAGCCGATCCGGTGGCGGTCAATTTAACCACGCCGACATCTTCGACTTTAATCAATGGCGACCAAGTGCGCGAATTATCATTAAACAATCGTAATTTTGTCCAACTTGTCGCGCTTGCGCCCGGTGTTTCTTCCGACTTGAGCGACCAAGTTTATACCGGCACATCAATTCCCGAAGGCGGACCAAATGTGATTAGTCTTTCGGTCAACGGCGCACGTTCCAGCCAAAATACTTTTACGGTTGACGGCGCGGACATTGTTGACCGCGGTTCAAACATCACGATTCAGGCATATCCGAGTGTTGATTCAATCGGCGAATTTCGCGTTTTGCGTTCACTCTATCCGGCAGAATCAGGTAGAAGCGGCGGCGGTCAGGTCAATGTCGTTACGCGCAGTGGAACAAGTGCTTTTCACGGTAATGCGTTTGAATTTGTTCGCAATGAACAATTTAATGCCGGTAGATTTTTCGATAATGCTCGCGCCCCGCTTGGACGTGATGCGGATGGCAAAGCAATTCGTCCGCCGTTTCGTTACAACAATTTCGGTTGGACACTCGGTGGACCGATATATTTTCTCGGTTTTGGCGAAGGCGGTCCGATAGCCAAAAAGTATGAGAGAACATTTTTCTTTTTCTCACAAGAATTTCGGCGCGACCGACGCTCGACGACATTTACGTCAACCGTGCCGGATGCCAATCTCAGACGCGGTATTTTCCCAATAGATGTTTGTATTAACCGTAACAACATCACGACTGAAAACTGCACGGCGGGAAATACGGGCAGATTGGCGGCGGGAACACCTTTACCGGCAAATTTTTTCAGCCCGGCGGCGCAGGCTTATATCAACCAAATTTACAACACTTTACCTTTGCCGAATGATCCGGTTATTCCATTTCGGTTGAATACGCCCATTCCGGGAGTTGCTAATTTTCAGCAAGAGATATTCAAACTTGACCATAGTTTTACCAAAAATTTCTCAGCTTATTATCGTTATCAACGGGACACGATTCCGACGCTTGACGGAAACGGACTTTTTACGACTGGCACTGGTTTGCCGGGAGTTGCCACCTCCGACACGCAATCGCCCGGTCGTACACACACGGTTCAAGGGACGTATGTTGTTAGTCCGAATTTAATTGTCGAAGGAATCTATGCCCATTCCTTCGGCGCGATTTTAAGTTCAACTATCGGTACTTTAGGAAGGGCAACCACGACCATTCCAATCAATCTGGCTTTTGCCAATACACGCGATAAAAATCCGACAATTTCGGGTAATGGTTTCAGCGCGTTACAGGCGTTCGGAAATTACGATAATTTCTCCAACAAAAATTATTATGCCGGTAGTGTAACGTGGATTCGCGGCAACCATACATCGAAATTCGGCATTGCTTATTCAAAGTATCGTAAAAATGAAAATGCTCTCGCGGGAAGTAACGAAGGTCTTTTCAATTCGTTTTCCGCGACGCTTGCATCAGGAGTTACGTCAAATACTCTCAATCAAAATTTACAGCGTTTTGCTAATTTTTTGGTTGGCAACGTCGCTTCATACACGCAAGCAAGATTTGATTATACGGCTGATTTGCGCCAGCAAAATGTCGAATGGTATGCCCAGGATGAATGGCGTATTCGTAACAATTTAACGCTTTATGCTGGTGTTCGTTATTCATTTTTTGGTGCGCCTGCCGATAAAAACGGACGGTTGACAAACTTTGTTCCCGAACTTTATGATCGGTCTCGCTCACCGTCAGTTACGGGCGCGGGCAACAGAGTTCTCGGAACAGGCGATTTCTGCGACGGTTTGATTGTCAATGCTCAAAACCCGAACTTTACGCTTCCGGCAGGTTGCACTTCAGTAACGCCTTCGCCGTATGGAGATAAAGTTATTGATGCGCCGAACAGAGATTTTGCGCCGCGTGTCGGTTTGGCTTGGGATCCGTTCGGTAAAGGAAAAACCTCGATTCGCACGGGCTACGGAATCTATCACGAACAGGTTTTGAACGGCTTTTATCTGACAATTATTGGCGTAAATCCGCCGTTTCAAGAAAATGTAACGATTACTAACACGCGCCTCGATAATCCGCTTGCCGGAACTGTCGCGGCGGCATCGTTGGGAACAACCCAACTTCGTGGTGTGCAGGCTGATTTTATCACGCCCTACACCCAGCAATGGTCTTTAGATGTGCAGCAACAAGTAACGAAAAACACGCTTGTTACAGTTGGTTATTACGGTTCACGCGGGACACATTTAATCGGTATTGTTGACCTTAATCTTTTGCCACCGGGACAAGCGCGTAATTCGCAATGTGCGCCCGGCAACAATTATATCGGTCAACCGACAGTAGTAACGACGGTGCAATGTCAACCGAACGGCTACGCTTTTCGTAACGCGGCAAATGTCGCGTTAAATCCGAATGCGGTTGGAACAACCACATTCACCGATGGTTTAATTCTTGACCAAATTCGCCCCTTTAGAGGCTATCGGGCGATTAACATCATTCAGCCGCGATTTAATTCCAATTACCACAGTTTGCAGGTTTCGGCGCAACATCGTTTCTCCGGTGCTTCGCAGGTAAATCTGGCTTATACTTGGTCGAAGAATTTAACCGATAATCAAACTGACCGTTCAACTGCGCCGCAAAATCCATATAACATCCGTGGCGAATATTCACGGGCGCAGTTTGATCGGCGGCACATTTTTACGCTGAATTACATTTATGAATTGCCGTTCTTCCGCCAACAAAACGGTTTTGTCGGCAAAGCCTTAGGTGGTTGGGAAGCCTCCGGTATTTTTGTTTTTAATTCGGGATTGCCGTTCACAGTAACGACATCTAATTTCGATCCGTCAGGACTCGGTTTTCTTGGACCATCGGTTTCGGGTCCAAGACCGAATATTATCTGCAATCCGAATCAAAATCCACCCAATACGCAAGTGCAATTCTTTAATACGAGTTGCTTTCAACCAACACCGGCATCGCAACCATTTACGACATTGCCTGACCAAGTTGTCCGATTCGCTAATGAGGTCGGTTCGTCGGGACGCGGCGTTATTTTAGGACCCAGCACTTCGCGGGTTGATTTTTCGTTAATTAAGAACATTCGATTTGGTGAATCTTTGCGCTTACAACTGCGTGGTGAAGCCTTTAATATTCTTAACACGACGAATTTCCGCACACTTTCTTTGAATGTTACGAATACGGATTTCGGTGCTGTAACTGCGCCGACCCGCGACGCACGGCAACTTCAATTTGCCGCGAAGTTTTACTTCTAAAGTTTCATTATTTGGAAACTATTTTGCTCGCGCTGTTTCTCGGAAACGGCGCGAGTTTTTTTATTTGCATTTTGAAACAATTGCTGAAAACATAAACAAATGAAAAGTCTTTTGCTAAACGGCACAAATGTCGTTTTGTCTGCCGATAAAACTACCAATGTTTCGATTTTGATCGAGAATGAAACAATCAGCGCAATCGCTTTTGCAAATGAAGTATTTGAAGCCGACGAAGTTATAGATTTATCAAACACGACGCTTTTTGCCGGATTCATTGACGTTCACAATCACGGCGCGATTGGAGTTGGTGTCAACAGCGCAAACGCAGATGATTTGCGCGAAGTCGCCAAATTCCTCGCTAAGAAAGGCATAACGGCGTGGCTTCCGACGCTTGTTCCTGATTCGTCGGAGAATTATCAAAAATCAATCAAAGCGATTGAGGAATTGATGAGAATTCAAGCAAATTTGCCCATTGCACAAGCTGTCGGCGTGCATTACGAAGGCGTTTTTGCCAACGAAAAGATGTGCGGTGCGCTTCGTCCTGAATTTTTCAAATCTTTTGTGAATGGAGATGAAATCATTTTTTTGCCAAAACTTGAAAAGGGAATTCATTTCACGACGCTTGCGCCGGAAGTTGAAAATGGCGTGGCGTTGGTCAAAGAACTCGTCAAACAAAATTGGATAGTTTCCATCGGGCATACAAAGGCGGATTTGCCGACTTTGGAAAACGCTTTCAACGCCGGCGCGAAACATTTGACACATTTTTTTAACGCGATGACGGGTTTGCATCATCGGGAAATCGGCGTTGTCGGTTGGGCATTGGCGAAAAAAGAAGTAACTTTTGACATCATCGCCGACGGCATTCACGTTGCGCCGGAGATGGTAAAGTTGGCGTGTGAGATAAAAACGCCCGAAAAGGTTTCGCTGATTAGCGATTCGGTTGCGCCGACAGGCTTGGGCGACGGCGATTATGAACTTTGGGGCGAAAAAGTTTCGGTGCAACACGGCAAAACAAACAATGAACGCGGCAATATTGCGGGAAGCGTTATCACAATGCTCGATGCCGTAAAAATGATGTTGTCGCTCGAATTCTCTGAACAGGAAGTTGCACAAATGGCAAGCGCAAATCCCGCGAAACTTCTCGGCATCGAACAACTTTACGGCACAATCGAAGTCGGAAAACGGGCGGATTTAGTCGCGTTGGACAAAAAAGGAAATGTAAAATTAACTTTAATCGGCGGAAAGATTACTTGAAACGCCCAAACGTAAAAGAAATTTAGCCGCAAAAATGCACAAAAAAACAAAAACAATTAACAGGGATGAAGAGGATGCAGGAGATAATTAAAATCAGTTATTAAATCCCCTTTATCCTCTTCATCCCTGTTAATTTTGTTTCAAAGTTTTGAAATTACTTCACGTTTTCGTTTGCGCGTAACCAGAAAAACTCCGGCAAAAATCAGCAACATCGCCAAAAAGATGCGTGGTTTCCACATTTCGCCGAGAATAAATATCGCGGCAAACGTGCCGATCAACGGTTGCAAATAAATATACACCGCAACAATCGAAGGTTCTACCCGTGCTAACGCCCACGCATTCCAATAGTATGCCAAAATCGTCGGGAACAGCACGATTGCCGCGACTGCTAACCACGATGCTACCGAAACTTCGCTCAAATTCACCGCCGACAAAGAATATAAACCAACGGGAACATTTATAATTGATGCAAACAAAAAAAGCCACGCGATAGATTTTAACGCACCGTAATATGAAATAAGTTTTTTCGAGATGGCAACATAAATCGCATACGACATACTGTTGAGAATTATCAAAATATCGCCCTGCGTCGTCGCTGACGAAAAACTTGCGTTCAACGGATTTATCAAATAAATAACGCCACACGCCGCAATGACAATTCCCAAAGTTTTACGCCAAGTTATTTTATCGTTACCGATTAACGCGCTGACCAAAAACGCAAAAACGGGAATCATCACGGCAAGCAGGGAAGTATTCGTCGCCGTGGTCAGCGATAATCCTTTGAAAAAAAGCAGTTGATTAAAAATTACGCCGAAACAACTGAAAACTACAAAATATAAATAATGAATTTTCTTGTCGAGATACAGATTGCCGCGAAACTTTTGCAAAAAATAAAACGCGAACGCCGCACCACCGACACGAAAACCGACAATCGCAAATGCCGGAAACGTCTGTAACGCCGCCTTTCCCAGAATTGTTGCCGAACCAAAAAACAATTGCACGGCAATCAACGCAATATGTGGTTCATAATTTTTTTCGACTGAGGTATTTTCCATAAAAACAAAACCTGATGCTAACAAATTTCTGGCAAGTTTGTCAGTTGCAGGTGTAATTAAAGAAATAATTTGATAAAAAATGCTAAAAAATAAAGCAATCTGTGTTACTTTTCAAGTTTTATTTTTATTTGCATCTGTTATTTGAAAAAAAAACAAAATTTTACTTCCAAATTTTACTTTTATGGTTTATTATGTTTGCAAATCGTTTCATAAGGAGCAAAATATGATGGTTTTTAAGGTGTTTCAGCAATCGAACACTCGAAAAGCGTTTCAATTTTCGGCTGTTATTTTTCTAGCGGCAACTTGCGCGAAAACGGCATCGGCTCACGTTAAATGGTTTGTTGATTATGATGTAACAAAACCGCCATCGCCGATTGGCGAAGTTTTGAATGGAATGTTTATCGAGATGTTTCTGGTGTCGGTGGTTGGTGTTTATCTGTTTTTTTTGGCTGACCGCTATATCTATGAAGGTGGGTATTTAGCTGAATTTGATAAGAAGTTAAAACTTTTCGACAATTTGGCGAATTCCATTATGCGAATTGCCGCCGGCGTTTTTTTTCTGTCGCTTTTTATTTGGTATTTAGTTTATGGAACAACTTTTTATCTAACGCCCGAACTAAAAACTACTGCCGGTTATGTCCCGTGGCTTCATCTGATATTAGCTTTAAGTGTGTTATCGCGCCGCACTACGCCGATTGCGGGCATCGGGTTTTTCTTTTTATTTATCGCCGCCACATTTGATTACGGCATCTTTCATTTACTCGATTATTTGCTCTTTCTCGGTATCGGTTATTATCTGTTGGTGGCAAATTCGGACAATAAAAGTTGGATAAAATCGGGTTTTGTCGTTCTTTTTGCGTGCATCGGACTGACCTTGATTTGGGGTGCAGTAGAAAAGTTCGCCTATCCTTATTGGACTAATCCGTTGTTTGAGAAAGATCCGCAAATGTTGATGGGAATGAGTGCCGAAAGATTTATGAGAGTGTCAGGATTTGTTGAATTTTTCATAACTTTCATACTTCTCGGCGCAGTTTCAGTTGTCGGACGGCTCATTGCGCTCGGATTTATGTCAATTTTCGTCCTTGCCGTCATCCAATTCGGAGTAGTTGACGCAATCGGACATTTAATGATCGTAGCAATTCTCTTTGTGCTAATTGTGCGCGGTCCGACCAGCGCACGCGATATGCTCGTTCTTCCCGACAAATCACTTTTTACGGAAGCCTATTTTATGACCGGACTTTATTTTCTCGCCTTCGTGATGATTTTCATTCTTTATTACGGCATTCATCATTTAACTTACGGCGTATAATTTTTTTAAATCAAGTTCAAATTGAAAAAAAAAACTTCAATAGACATCTTTCCAACATAAACAATTGATTTGATTAGCTTTACGGTTAAAGAATGTATTCCTAAAGTCCAACACGCTTTAGCTTGTTGAACCGCCAGCCATCGCGCCAGTTAAAGTTCATCGGATAATTAGCAATTAAATAGTTACACTTTGGCGACAAGCTAAAGCGTATCGGACTGTTTTATCACAAATTTATCAAAAGTTACTCAATTATTTTGGAAAGA
>JANOXW010000770.1:0-6948 GCA_031418635.1 Acidobacteriota bacterium | reverse complement strand
GTCTAAACCTAGTTTTCCTTCGTCAAGACTTCCCGTCAGAAAATCCCACGCGAAATTTATCGCCTGCTCTTTGAAATAATCGCCAAATGAGAAATTTCCGAGCATTTCAAAAAACGTATGATGCCGCGCGGTTTTTCCAACTTCATCGAGGTCGTTATGCTTTCCGCCGGCGCGAAGACATTTTTGCGAAGAAGTTGCGCGTTTATAATCGCGTTTTTCGTTGCCGAGAAATACGTCTTTGAACTGATTCATTCCTGCGTTGGTGAACAGAATCGTCGGGTCGTTCGGCGGAAAAACGGGGCTAGAATGGACAAGTTTATGTCCGCGCTGCTGAAAATAATCTAAAAATTTTTGTCTAATTTCGTTACCTGTCATATTATGAGAATTTTATCACAAAGCCGCCGCGAAAAGCATTGCACAACAGAAAATGCCGAACGCTTTCATAAAAAAGCATCCGGCATTCTCAACCAATAAACGAGTAAGTTAATTTATCCTTTTGTTTGGTGAATCGAATCTTTAGCCGCAACGACCTCTTCCAACATCGGAGTTGATTCGTCATCTTCGGGGTTGGCGTAGTAGTTATAAGTATAACCGTAACCGTAATAGTTATATTCCATTGAATTTAGCTTGATACCGTTGAGAACGACACCGTAAATCCGCGCACCGATATTGCCTAACCGTTGTTTGAAGCGGCGAATCAGGTGAATCGAACTCTTACCAGCCATCGCCACCAAAACCACGCCGTCAACCAAAGTTGCAAGAATTGCCGCGTCCGTAAAGGAAATTGCGGGCGGCGAATCAATTACAACGTGCTTAAAGTTGCCTTTCAAATACTGTAAAAGATTTTTCATCTCGTTTGAACTGAGCAGTTCGGTTGGATTTGGCGGAATCGGACCGCTGGTAATAACTTTCAGCTTTGGCAATCCGGCATACGATTTAATCAAATTATCGGGATTCTTTTCGCCCGACAGATAATTGGTCAAACCGTTAGAATTTGCCAAACCGAAATGACTATGAAGACGCGGACGGCGTAAATCGCAATCAATAATAACCACATCTGCACCGGCTTGCGCCAACGTAATTGCCGTATTGATGGCGGTTGTCGTTTTACCTTCGGCGGGTTGCGAAGAAGTTATCAAAATCGTTTGCGGCGGTTTTCCGGCTGATGAAAACAGCAGAGATGTCCGCAAATGACGATAGGCTTCCGCCATTTGCGAGCGATTGTCTTCCAGCGAAATCAGAGCCGTTGAAGAAGTCACTGCGCCGCTTTTGGTGGGCAGAAGTCCGTGTTTGCGTTTTTCGACACTGCTTTGATGCGGAATCAGCGCAAGTGTCGGCAAGCCGAGATGTCTGCCGACATCATCAGAAGTTCTGACCGAATCATCGAGATAATCAAGCAAAAATGCTAAACCGATGCCCGCCATTAACGAAATTAAAAAGGCAATAAAAATATTACGGTTTCGCTGCGGTCCGATTGGCGCAAACGGTCTTTGCGCTTTGCTTGAAATAGAAAGATTGTCCGGCTTACTGCTGGCGATTGTCAGTTCCGTTTCTTTTTGTCTTTGCGTTAAAGTATCGAGAAGTCCGCGATTAGTTTGGATTTCTCTGGTTAAAGTTATCAAGCGAGTTTCTTTTATACCTTGAGAATTTGCTGATGCAACCTCTTGTAGATACGCATTTTGAAGTTGTGCCTCACGCTTTTGCGCTGCTTGAAGCTGGGCTTGCAATCCGACTAAAACTTCTCTTTCCGCATCCTTTACAAGTTTTTTTCCTTCGGATTCATTTTTATCATTAACTTCTTTGCTTATTTTTTCTTTATTTGCTTTAAGTGAGGCAATCTTTTCATTTATCTGTTTAACTTCCGCATATTCTTCTGTGTATTTAACGAGTAGTCTTGCCTTTTCCGTTTCTGCTTCTTGAACTTGCTTATCAATTTCCTCGTTACGTTTTTCCGAATCAGACTTCCGACGCAGATTTTGGCTTCGTGCATCCTGAATAGCTTTATTATCTCCGACAACAGCTAAAATATCGCCCGTGCCGCTGGCTTTTTGGGCAGCACCATAAAGAGCTTCGATTTTTCGGCGTTCATCAATCGCTGACAACCAATTTGCGCTTATGGTTTGTAATCTCTGTGCCGGCAAATCGCTTCCTTTATCATCACGAATTAAAATGCCATTAGAACTCATATAGTTGACGCGTTCTTGTTCTTGAGAAGCGATATTTGTTCTCAGATTTTCGATTGAATTGTTCAAATCTTCCAAAGTTTTCTTCGCGCCTTGCGTTTCGCGGGCAAAGTCTTGTTCAATAAAAACCTCGCCAACCTTATCGGCAACCTTTGCCGCAATATCAGGGTTGGTGCTGGTCATCATAATATTGACCAAATTTGTTCTTTCAACCTGATCAACCTTCAAACCACCGAGCAAAACACCGGCATAAAGATCAACCCGAGTTTTTTCTTCGGGCGTTAATATAACCTGATTAAAATCAGTCGGCTCAGAAGAAGTTTCGGTTAACACAGGCAGAGAAGATTCTCTGCCGATAGAATCCTTCTCAGTCGAAAACATCGAACGAACAGTTGCAAGAAAACTTTTATTAGGATTTCCGAAAAGATTCGGTTCGCGTTGCAGATTTAAGCGGATGACAACTTCGCGCATCAAATCGGGATTTTGCAAAAGTTGTAATTGCGTGTTGTAGTAATTGGCATCATTGCCGTAGTTGATAAAAACGGCTTTTTCCGCCTGAACTTTCGGCTTGCGTTGTTCGACTATCATCTCTGACCGGGCATAATATATCGAAGGTTGCCGATACATATAAAAAGCCACCGTTGCAGTAGTCAAAATAACCAGTGCCAAAATTATCGGCAGACGTTTATAGACAACTTGAAAATATTCAACAATCGAGCGTCTTTCATCAATCGCATCATCATCGTAAAACGGTGAATAAGTTGCCGGATAATCCTGATGCGCCGATTGTAATTCATTCCCGTTTGATGAAACCCCGCTTGGTAAAGGCAGTAATCTCTCATCTTTTTCCATATATTTATAAAACCTTAAAATCTATTAAATTTGCCAAACAGATTGTTTGGCGAAAAAATTCCTGAATACCTTTGCAAAAGTAAAATATTTGCAGAAATAATAGAAAATATACACTTTTTTCTTCTTCAAAGCAAAAAAAACAAATCACAAAATCACCTTGCTTTTGTTTGAACTCAATCGCAAATGATATATTTCTCTTTTACAGAATTTTATTATTGCATTTATACATAAACAAAATATGATTGGAACTTCCGAAAAAGAAAACACTAAAATACACGAATTATCAAACAATGATTTTGACTTGGGCATTGTCGGTTTTAAGTATTCAGACCTTTATGATGCTGAAAAACTTAGAGAGATTGCTGAAAAATTTTATGCCGAAGTCGAAGAACAAGAACCTATTTTAGGCGATGCCTTGAAAAAATACATCGCTTTGCGCGGCGTTGGTTATGAGAAAAAGGTTGAATCAAAAATTTTGACCGATGCCGCGCCGTTTCTGTCTGATTTTATTGCGCGAATGTTCGGCATCAACCGTGAACGCGCAGAATTGCAGAAAGAAATCAATGAACAAAACCCGATTTGGAAATACAAATTTTTTGTCCAACGTCGTGCTATCAAAAAATTTACGGCGGAAAATTTGGTTAATTTTAACGAAACGGAATTGACGACGGCGTTGCGGGAATTTAAAAATACGGCGTTTGACGAAACTTTGATTTATGACGAAGAACTCGCTGTTGCGTTTATCACGAATAAATTGACCGAAGCCGAAGAAATCTTGACAAAAAATCTTGAGCTAACCGTTTCAGCGCAAGCTACGCTCAACAAAATCAACGCGGCTTACGACAAATTAAAAGACAAAACCTTCGGCAAAGTTTTCTCGCGTTTCGTGCTTGAAACGGACGGAAGTGGCGAACTTTTGCAGGTCGAAGCGGTTGTGAAAATTTTGGAAGCGTGGTCAGCATTCCAATTTTTCAAAAAAGAAAAAAAATGGTATAGCTTCAAAACTCCGCACGGACTCGATTATCAAAATCTCGTTCATCTGATTCATCCGAACGAAAAACTGCCGAATTTATTGCGCGGCGCGGATAAAGAAATGCGTCAGCGCGATGGTTTTAAGTTGACGGATGAACGCGGAACTTTGCGCGATTCGCTCTTTGAAGTTGATTATTGCCTGATTTGCCACGAGCGCGAAAAAGATTCTTGCTCGACGGGTTTGCACGAAAAAGACGGAAGCGTAAAACGGAATCCTTTGGGCATAAAACTCGAAGGCTGTCCTTTGGACGAGAAAATTTCGGAAATGCACTTGCTCAAAAAGCAAGGCGATTCGATTGCGTCTTTGGCACTTGTAACGATTGACAATCCAATGTGCGCGGGAACGGGACATCGCATCTGCAACGATTGTATGAAAGGCTGTATTTTCCAAAAACAAGAGCCGGTCAATATTCCGATGGCGGAAACTGCGACTTTGACCGATGTTTTGGATTTGCCTTACGGTTTTGAAATTTATAATCTGCTGACGCGCTGGAATCCGTTAAATGCGAAACGTCCTTTCGCTTTGCCATATAACGGCAAAAATATTCTAGTTATCGGTTTAGGTCCGGCAGGTTACACGCTGGCGCATTATCTTTTGAACGAAGGTTTTGGCGTAATTGGAATGGACGGTTTGAAAATCGAACCTCTGCCCGACGAATGGACGGGCGAAAACGGCAAAGCGTGTCCAAAGCCGATAAAATATGTTGACGAAATCAAAGACGACCTCGACGAGCGCATTTTGTCGGGTTTTGGCGGCGTTTCTGAATACGGAATCACGGTGCGTTGGGACAAAAACTTTTTGACGATGCTGCAATTGATGCTGGCGCGACGCAAGCGTTTTCGCGCTTACGGCGGAATTCGTTTCGGCGGAACTTTGACGATTGAAGACGCTTGGGAATTCGGTTTTGACCATATTGCGATTGCCACGGGCGCGGGTCGTCCGACGATTGTCAAGATGAAAAACAATCTGATTCGGGGCATTCGGCAAGCGTCCGATTTTCTGATGGCTTTGCAACTGACGGGCGCGTTCAAAAAAGATACGATGTCGAATCTGCAAATGCGGCTGCCGGCGGTTGTCATCGGCGGCGGTTTGACGGGAATTGATACGGCGACGGAACTTTTTGCCTATTATCCCGTGCAAGTTGAAAAAATGCTCGAAAAATTTGAGAGTATTGGCGAAGACATTGGCGAAGAAGCGGCGTGGGCTGGATTTGACGAAGAAGAGAAAAAAGTTTTGGGCGAATTTATCGTTCACGGCAAAGCGATTCGGGAAGAAAGAAACCGCGCCGACGAAGCGGGCGAAGAACCAAATTTTGTGCCACTTATTCAAAGTTGGGGTGGAGTTTCGCTTATTTATCGCAAACGCTTACAGGATTCGCCCGCTTATCGGCTGAATCACGAAGAGGTGCAGAAAGCTCTCGAAGAAGGCATCAATTTTGTCGAATGTATGAATCCAGCAGAAGCCGTTCCCGATGAATTCGGCGCGATCAAAGCGTTGATTTTCGAGCGTCTGAATTACAACACCGGAACCGGCAAGTTTGACCAAACCGGCGAAATGACGGAATTTCCGGCGCGAACTGTTTGCGTTGCGGCGGGAACTTCGCCGAATGTCATCTACGAAAAAGAAAAGCCCGGCACATTCAAACTCGACGAATGGAAACAGTTTTTCCAACCGTTCAAACTAGAAAAAAACGGCGATGGAAAACTCCACGCCATCGAAGTTGCAAAAGGCGAAACCGGATTTTTTACGTCTTACGAACACGACGGAAAATTCATCTCGTATTACGGCGACAATCACCCGACTTACGCCGGAAACGTCGTTAAAGCAATGGCTTCCGCCAAGAACGGTTATCCGAAAGTCGTCGAACTTTTCGCCGAAACGCTTGAAAAACAAGGCACGTTACAACAAACCGAAAAAGATACGATTTTTGATAATCTCGTAAGAGTTTTAGACGAACAGCTTCGCGCTTACGTCGTCAAAGTCGAGAGATTAACGCCGACGATTGTTGATGTCATCGTCAAAGCACCGCTTCAAGCGCGAAAATTTGAACCCGGACAATTTTATCGTCTGCAAAATTTTGAAACGTCTGCGCCGATGATTGAAGGAACGCGGATGATGATGGAAGGACTTGCCTTAACCGGCGCGTGGGTTGATGAAGAAAAAGGCTTGCTTTCGATGATTGTTTTGGAAATGGGAACGTCTTCGCGTCTATGTTCTTTGCTCAAAGAAGGCGAAGAAGTCGTCGTTATGGGACCAACCGGAACGCCGACGGAAATTCCCGAAAACGAAACCGTTTTGCTTGCCGGCGGCGGACTCGGCAACGCCGTTTTGTTCTCGATTGCCAAAGCAATGGGCAAAAATAACAATCGCGTTATCTATTTTGCGGGTTACAAAGACGGCGCAGACCTTTTTAAACGCCAAGAGATCGAAGACGCGGTTGAAAAAGTCGTCTGGGCAACCGATTACGGCGTTGAAATTCAGCCGGAAAGACCGCAAGACGCGCATTTTCGCGGCAATATCGTCCAAGCGATGATTGCCTACGCCGAAGGCAATCTCGGCGATCAAACCGTTGATTTGAAAGACGTTGACCGCATTATCGCCATCGGTTCGGATCGAATGATGAACGGCGTTAAAGAAGCCCGACACAATACTTTACAGCCATATTTGAAACCGAATCACACGGCAATCGGATCAATCAATTCACCGATGCAATGTATGATGAAAGAAGTTTGCGCCCAATGTTTGCAACGCCACGTCAATCCGCATACGGGAGAAGAATTTTTTGTTTTTTCGTGTTTTAATCAAGATCAGCATCTCGATTTTGTTGATTTTAAGAATTTGAATGACAGATTGCGGGCAAATTCGATTCAAGAAAAATTG
>JANOXW010000769.1:0-5986 GCA_031418635.1 Acidobacteriota bacterium | reverse complement strand
GCGGAAGGCGACGAACACTAATGAACATCAGTTGTTCGTCGCCTTCCGCGACGAAATCGGTTTCACGCTGACCTAGCTATTCTCGCTAGGCTATAATGTTTGTCGCCGTTGGCGACGAAGAACACAAATCTTGATTTCTGAAAAAATCAATCGCAAAATATGCTAAAAACGAAAATGAAATTTTTACTTTTCCGGCTGTTCGATTTTCTTCTGTGGTTTCTGTTCGGAAATAACCGTCGTCAACGATTGTGGAATTTGCGAAGGGCTAATATTACCTTGATTTTCGATGATTTGGTCAATCAGTTCAAACTTTGTTTTATCAAATTTGTCGGTCATCAGAACGCCGTCTTTATCAATCGTCAACGGATAAATACCGAAAAGTTCGTTTTTGAAGTTTCGCATAAACGATACTTTTTCGGGCGGCAGAACTTTCGCTCTTTCAGGATTTGGTTCGGGAACATTCGCGCCTATCAACTCCAACTGTTCCTTAGATTTAGCGACATAATCGCTGTTCGGAAAATCACGAACAATCTGCCCGAAATATCGCGCGGCTTGGTCGGTTTCCTCTTCGATTTGATAAGTAACGGCAAGTTTAAAGATCGCTTCGTCCAAAAAGCTAAAGTTCGGATATTTGTCCAAAATCTCACGATAGCGCGATTGCGCTCCTTTTAAGCCGCCTTTCTTTTGGTTGACCGAAAGCGTGTAATAATAATTAGCGATATAAAGATTGTGCAAGCCGAGATTGTCCTGAACTTCCGTGAGTCGGGCTTCGGCTTCTTTTCGCAAAATGGAGTTCGGATATTGTTGAAGCAAGGCTTTCAAGCGTTGTTCGGCAACTTTGGCTTTGGTCGAATCGCGGTCGGGCAAACCGATTTGACGCATTTGCGATTCGGCGATTTTTAGCAAAACACGGTCGGCAAGCGGGTGCGTCGGAAAAAACGTCAGCCAATCTTGATACGCCGCGCCTGCTTGAATCAACGCGCTGGTCGAACCTTCGAGATAAAACGAATCGGCAACCGCGAGTTTTGCCATCGGCAGATAAGGCGAATCAGGATAGGTTGTGATAATCGTCTGAAACAAAAGCCGCCCGACATCATAATTATTTTTCCGCACTTCGCGGGTGGCGACAATGAAAAGTTCCTTATCGCGTCCAGGCGTAACGCTTCCGATCAATTCTTCATATTCATCAGCTCCGCCACCGAAAATACCTAAAAACTTTTTCTTTTTCTTGATTTCACGCTTTGTTCCGACTAGCGAATCAGGATTTGCCCGTGCGCCGGCGGTTTCCGTCAACGCATTGTCAACCTGTTTCTGAAATTCGACAACCGTCGTTTCGAGTTGGTCAACTTCGCTTTGCTCGTATTTTTCCGAACGGTCAATTTTCCCTTTAAGATTGTTGACTTCCGCCTGCAAAGTTGCCGCTTCTTTTTCTAAAGCGGTTAATCGGGCGTATGGCGTGTCGAGCGCAGTTTTATCAACTTTTTTCTTTTCTTCTTTGCTTTCCTGCTTTAAAACCGAAGCCGCACTGTCCAAGGAACGTCGCATCGTATCCAAATTTCGCCGCATTATATCAAGCCGTTGTGCGACCGTATTCTGCGCCAAACTCGGCACAACACAACTCAAAATCAATACCAAACTCAAAACTATTGTTTTATTTTTTCTAAAAAACATATTACCTCATTTGGATTTTAGATTGTGGATTTTGGATTTTGGATTTCTTCAAATCCGCAATCCCAAATCCCAAATCCCAAATCGTTACACCCAAACTGTTCCTGCATCAATCAATTCTTTAACGCCTTCCGTGGCGTTGCCTTTGCCGAAAACGCCCGTTCCCGAAACGATAATTTCTGCGCCGGCTGCGACAATTTCCGCGATGTTGCTGGCATCAATTCCGCCGTCAATCTCGATGCGCGTCGCTAAACCGCGTTCATCAATCATCCGGCGCAAACGGCGTAATTTATCGAGCGAAGTATGAATAAATTTTTGCCCGCCAAAACCCGGATTGACCGACATTAGCAAAATAAAATCGGCAAACGGCAAGGCTTCTTCCAAAGAAACAAGTGGCGTTCCCGGATTTATCGCAATTCCCGATTGTCCACCAGCTTCCCGAATCGCGCACAAAGTTCTCTGCAAATGGACATCGGCTTCGACGTGAACCGAAACCATATTCGCACCGGCTTCGACAAATTTGACAGCGTAATTGCCCGGATTTTCAATCATCAAATGCGTGTCAATCGTCAAATTTGTGGCTTTTCTGATTGATTTAACAACCGGCAAACCAATCGTGATATTCGGCACAAATTGTCCATCCATCACATCAACGTGCAAAACCTTCGCGCCGCCTTCTTCCACAGCCCGAATTGCCTCGCCCAATCTCGTAAAATCTGCTGATAAAATTGAAGGTGCTATCTCAAACATTCTATTTTTTTTACTTTTTGCTTTTTTGACTTGCTAACTTTGTTGCAAATATAATCCTATAAGTTGCTTTGGCAAACAGTTACGGAGTTTTTCGCGGACGCGCATCGCCGCCCGTCGGAGTTTTACTCGGTTTTGGTATTTCGGTTGGCGGTTTCGGGTTAGATTTATTAGAATTTGTCGGAGTTGTCGAACTGTTTTTGTTACTTTTATCTGATGAATTTTTATTATCTTTATCGGACGAATTTTTGTTCGTGTCCGAACTCTTTTTATTAGAATTGCTGTTGTCCGCCGAATTATCGTTTGAATTATCAGATTTATTGCTCAACACATCGCGCGTGGTCGAACTTTTTTTCTTTGAATTGCTGTTCGTATTACTTTTATTAGAATTTTTCTTCGGTTTATCCGAAATCAATTCCTCGATTTTTTCGGAATCGTCTTCGTCAGAATTTTTCTTAATCGTCGCCGGTTCTTCTTCGCCGTCGGGATTTAGCTTGCTTGTTACAACTAAAATCATTTGTCCGGTTTTGACCGTATCACCGGCTTTCGGAAGTTGTTCCAAAATAGTGTTCGGCTTTTCATTGCTAAACCTATCGGCTCTCTTTTTAATTCGCAAACCGAGTGTGGCAAGTTCATTTTCACTCTCGCTCAAATCTTTGCCGACGATTTCAGGAACTGTTAATTCCTTCCCTTGCAACGACATATAGACCACGCCCGCCATTCCAACCAGAAATGTGGCGGCAAGCGCAATAACGATAAATAATTTTCCAAACGCAGACGCGCTTTTTTTAATAAAACTCACTATATTTTTAAACTCTTAAAATCTATGGTAACGCCACCGTCCCGATGGCTGTCCAGAGTGTGTCCCACACTCGGCTTTGCCTGATGTTGCCACTCTTCGTTAGCTGAAAGTGGAGAAGCGGGACGCTTCTCCGAAAGCCGTCGGGACGACGGCGTTACTTCTTCTTAAAGACATTACCAAAATTTCATTTCTTTTGAAACACGGCAATAAAAAAACCGTCCATATTATCGCGGTTAGGAAAAGTTCGTGCAAAACCGTCTTCGGTCAAAAATCTCTCGGGAAGTTTCGGCAGAACTTTTTCAACACCCGTCGTTTGGCTTAAAAAATTCTCGCAAACCGCTTCATTTTCCTGTCGTTCAAGCGAACAAGTCGAATAAATAAGTCTTCCACCGGATTTCACAACCTTTGATGCGTTGTGTAAGATTTCGAGTTGTTTGGCAGATAATTCGGCAAAATCTTTTTCCGTCAAAAAATATCTGATTTCCGGGTTGTGGCGAATCGTTCCTGTTCCCGAACACGGCGCGTCAACCAACACACTATCAAAACTTTCATTCTCAAACGGCAAAGTATTTAACGCATCAAATACCAAAATGTTCACATTTCTCAAGCCTTGCCTGTAACAATTTTCACGCAAAAATTCAACGCGATGCCAATATAAGTCGCCCGCCACTTGAAACCTTAAACCTTGAACCTTAAACCTTGAACCTTGAATCTTGAACCTTGAACCTATTTGCGTCGTCTTTGAACCGGGCGCGGCACAAACATCAAGAAAACTTTCGCCTTCTTGCAGATTTACGATATTTCCCACAAGTTGCGAAGATTCTTCCTGAAAATAAATTTTGCCTTCTTGCGCGAAAGCAAAAAGAATTTCATTCGGCTTTTGAACGTGAAAAGCATTTGGCACAAATTCCGATTCGATTATTTCCAGCCCGATTTTTTGCAATATTTCGAGCGTCTGTTCATCCGAACTTGCCGTCAGCCGAAAAACCATCTGCGGCGTTTTGTTATTGGCAACCGCGAGCCTTTCAGTTTCCTCGATGCCGAATTGCTTTATCCAATTTTCAATCAGCCAACGAGGGAAAGAAGTTTCAACCGAGATTCTTTCGATTTCGTCGGCAAACTTTAGCTCAATTTCCTCACGCAAGACGCGCCGCAAAATCGCATTGACAAAACCTTTTGCCGAAGTCTTTTTAGCAAACTGAACCAAATTAACGCTTTCGTTTATCGCCGAATAATCGGGAATTTTGTCGAGCAAAAGTAGTTGATAAATTCCCAATCGCAAAGCAATCCGCACCGCTAAATCTAATTTTTTATTGTTCGTAAAAGTATCAATTATTTTGTCGAGATAAATTTGTTTCCGCAAAACACCGAGCGTCAGCTCGTGGCACAGTGCGCGGTCTTTCACTTCGAGATTTTCTTCGTAAAGCGGCAAAAGCACCGAAGAAAATGCTTTTTCTTTTTCGATTTTGTTAAGTATTGAAAAGGCGGCGATGCGGGCAGGCGATATTTTCATTTTAATTATCTGAAAAGTGTGTTTAATTAAACATATCCGGTTTCAGTTATTTGACAAATAATGGTGATGCGTAATTTTTTCTTTGCTTTCCTTTGCGTAACCCTTCGCGCTACTTTGCGCTACAAAAAATTCAGTAACGCAAAGAACGCCAAGAATTACGCAGAGGAACGCCAAGATTTTCAAAAATGAATTACGCACAGGCTTCAATTATCCGATTTTACCGACAAATCCGGCGTATTTCCCTTTTGCAGTTTTTCGTCAACCGTAATTCTCTCATCAAAAACAAAACATTCGCCTTCCCAAAGACTCTCACTTGCGGGAATTTCTTCCAAATATCGAAGAATTCCGCCTTCAAGTTGATAAACTTCCGCAAAACCCAAGTCTTTCATCAACGGCGCAAATTTTTCACAGCGAATTCCGCCTGTGCAAAACATCGCAACTTTTTTATGCTTGTTCGGATTAAGATTTTTCGCCACAAATTCGGGCAGTTGACTAAACGAATCAATGTTCGGATTGACCGCGCCGCGAAACGAACCTGTTTCAAATTCATATTTGTTTCGCGCATCCAACACAACCGTTTCGGGATCGTTGATGATTTCGTTCCACTCACTTGCTTGCCGATGCGTGCCGTTTCCTTTTTCAGGATTCACATTTTGTTTGAGGGTAACAATTTCGGATTTTATCTTCACTTTTGCGCGTTGAAATGAACATTTCTGATGATAAGAAATTTTACAATTTAACTTCGTATCGAACAGAGATTCAAACGCCGTGATAAATTTTTCGATGCTCGACGGAAAACCGCAAACTGTCGCATTAAAACCTTCGCTTGCTAGAATAATCGTCCCGAAAATCGCATTTTCCGCTATCATTTTTTTCAAAACTTGTCGGATTTCATCAATGTTTTCCAACGCTTTGAACTCGTAAAATGTAATAATTTGATAATTTTCGTTCATCAACTTTTAACCTAATTTCTCTCCGACAGATATTTTAACGCCGTTAAGAAAATCGCGCACATTCATTCGTTTTTTGCCTTCGAGTTGCAGTTCGACAATTTTCAAAGCCGTTTCGTCTCCACAAGATATTACCAAATCCTCGCTTTTTGCTTCCAAAAACTGTCCGAAACTTTGGACTTTGGACTTTGGACTTTGGACTTCCTGCGCCTTCCAAATTGTCATTTTTTTGCCTTGATAAAAAGTAAAGCAAGTCGGAAAAGGCTGAAAACCGCGAATGTGATTATTGATCGTCGCGGCGCGTGA
>JANOXW010000768.1:0-2637 GCA_031418635.1 Acidobacteriota bacterium | reverse complement strand
GCCGGTTTTATGCGGACAACTTTCTTTTTCCGTCGGCGCGGCGATTTTTACGGTTTCGACAACTTCCGCCGTTTGCGGTTGAAACTCTATTTTTCGGGCTTTGTCAAAAACCTGCGCCGGAAACGCACAACAATCAAAGGTCTGCGATTCAACTATGAAAGATTCCCAAAGGTCTTTCTCAGAAGATTTCGCACAATTATTTTTTTTGGCAAGCGGACAAACTATCATTTTCGCTTGTGCCTTCGGCATATTGCAACAAAGAACCATAACGATGCCGCTTAACCAAACAGCAAGCGCAACGGTAAAAATTCGTTTTGTGTTCTGCCAAAATTTCATTAAATAAATTCTGTCAGAGTAAAATTAGAAATCCGATAATGGCTTTCCAATCATCTTTCTGTAACTTTTTATCTAGACAATTTTTGAGTTAGATTGTTTTTTTGTTACCAATTTGTTGCCGTATTTTTCTGCACTTCATCAATCGCTTCGACCAAAAATCTTTCCGCGTCAATTGCCGCCATACAACCTGTGCCAGCCGCCGTAACTGCTTGGCGATAATATGAATCTTGTGCGTCGCCGCAGGCAAAAACTCCTGCGATGTTGGTTTTCATAGTGCGACCTTCGGTATTGAGATAGCCAACTTCGTCCATTTCCAGCCAATCTTTGAAAAGGTCGGTGTTCGGTTTGTGTCCGATGGCGATAAAAACACCTTCGGTAGGAAAAATCGTTTCTTCTTTGGTTTGACTGTTGTAGATTCTCACGCCGCTCACGCCGGCTTCTTTCGTGCCGAGAATTTCTCTGACTTCCGTATGCCACATAACTTCGATTTTTTCATTGGCAAAAACTCGTTCCTGCATAATTTTGGAGGCGCGAAATTCATCGCGGCGGTGCATCAGCGTAACTTTTGAAGCAAACCGCGTCAAAAACATCGCTTCTTCCATCGCTGTATCGCCGCCGCCGACGATGACGACCGGCTTGCCGCGAAAAAAGAAGCCGTCGCACGTCGCACACGCCGAAACACCGTTGCCGCCCAAACCTTCGGGAACGGGTTCTTCGCCCGGAATTCCCAACCATTTGGCTGACGCGCCCGTCGAGATAATTAAAGTGTCGGCTTTGATAACAGTGGTAATTTCGTCGCTGTCTTCGCTCGCTTTGCCGTAGAGCGTGAATGGTCTGTGGCTCAAATCAACTTTATCAATCCACACATTTAAGATTTCCGTGCCGAATCTTTCGGCTTGAGCGCGAAATTCGTTCATCAATTCCGGTCCCATAATTCCACCGGCAAATCCCGGATAATTTTCAACATCAGTCGTAATAGTCAGTTGTCCGCCCGGTTGCGGTCCGTCAATAACAATCGGCTCAAGCTGCGCCCGCGAAGCATAAATGGCAGCAGTCAAACCCGCCGGACCCGAACCTAGGATAACAACCTTGCGATTGATTTCTGTATTAGACATAATAATTCAAATTTTCTCCCTTTTTTATAAAAACCGTTTCGAGAAATAGCATTTTCACTTATGTTTGTAGTATAACTATCAAACAACGAGTTAGTCGAATAAAGACCGCGAAAGGTCTAGTTGTATAAATTCCGTAAAACACGATTTTTATTTCAATTTAACAAAAGTTTGTCAATTATTTACATAGTTTAGGAATTTTCGTGTTAAACTAATGAGCGTATTATTGATTTCGCTTAAATACCCCAAACTTTGGTATGTCAACCAATATGCAACCGCAATTTGAGGAAAAACGCTTTGCGCTAAGAATGGCATTGCGTCTGCCGATTGTCGTTTCCGGTCGTTCAGACGACGGTGCGGCGTGGAGCGAACCAACTGAAACCGACGATATTTCAACTACCGGCGCACTTTTTCATCTAAACCAAAAAATAGTCGTTGGCGAAAGTCTTTATCTGCGCTCACATCGTCCCGACGGCGTTCCGGTTGAAGTAAAAGCACTGGTTATGCGAACTGCGCCCGCCGTTCACGGCACAACTCGCGTCGGTGTCATCATCACTGAACCGAAAGATAATTGGCTGCGGCTGTTTGTCGCGTGGGTTGCCGACGACCAAAATACAGAAGCAGAAGAAGAATGAATTTTGTTAATGGTTAATGATTAATGGTTAATTGAATTTTTATTCTGACCATTAATCATTAATCATTAACCATTAATAACCTATGACAAATTACGAAACTATTTTAGTTGAAAAGCGCGAAAGCGTTGCTATTTTAACCATCAATCGTCCTGATAAACTCAACGCTTTAAGTTCAAAAGTTCACGCAGAAGGCGTTGATGCGCTTAATGAATTGCGAAAAGACGCTGAAATTCGTGTCTTGATTATCACAGGCGCGGGCGAGAAATCCTTCATCGCCGGTGCGGACATTTCAGAGTTTGCCGGACAAACCTCGATTACCCAGCGTAATGTATTTCACGAAAAATCATTTTTTAATTCGATAGATACTTTTCCGAAACCCGTTATCGCTATGATTAACGGATTTTGTTTGGGCGGCGGTTGCGAACTAGCGTTGGCTTGTGATATTCGTCTGGCAAGCGAAAAAGCGCGATTCGGACAACCTGAAATCAATCTCGGAATTATTCCCGGCGGCGGCGGAACACAACGTCTGACGCGGTTGGTTGGCGAAGGAAAAT
>JANOXW010000767.1:0-9048 GCA_031418635.1 Acidobacteriota bacterium | reverse complement strand
TGAAACAGACGCGACGCGCAAGGAAATTTTCTATACTTCGCTCTATCACGCCTTTATTCAGCCGAACAATATCGCCGATGTTGACGGCAATTATCGCGGTGCGGATGACAAAATTCACGTTGCCAAAGACGGCGTTTATTATTCGACGCTTTCGCTGTGGGACACCTTTCGGGCGACGCATCAGCTTTACACAATCATTGTGCCTGAGCGGGTGAACGGGTTTGTCAACTCGATGCTCGCGCAGTCGGACGCGACCGGATTTTTGCCGATGTGGACGCTCTGGGGCAAAGAAACGAACACAATGATCGGCAATCCGGCGATTCCGGTGATTACCGATGCTTATAAAAAAGGTTTTCGCGGATTCGACGCGGAAAAAGCGTTTGCCGCGATGAAACGCACGTCAACTGTCAGCCAAAAATCTTTCGATTGGAATCTTTATTTGAAATACGGCTATCTGCCGTTCGACAAAGTTTCCGGCAATGAAGCACAGCCTGTTTCGCGGACTTTAGAAGCCGGCGTGAGCGATTTTGCCGTCGCGCAAATGGCGCAAATGCTCGGCAAAAAGACGGACGAAAAGGAATTTATGCGCCGATCAAAGTTTTACGAAAACCTGTTTGATCCTGAAACAAAATTGATGCGCGGACGCGATTCAAACGGAAATTGGCGTACGCCGTTTGATCCGTTTGCGCCGACTTCGCCGCTTCGCAATCCGGGCGATTACACCGAAGCGAACGCTTGGCAATACAGTTTTGCGCCGCAGCACGACATCGAAGGTTTGATAAAATTGCAGGGCGGCAAGGCGAATTTTGCCAAAATGCTGGACAAATTTTTCTCGGCGAAAACCGACACGGGCGAAACCGAAGAAAGCCTTAAATATCTCGGACAAGAAGGCTTAATCGGACAATACTCACACGGCAACGAACCCGGACATCACATCGCGTATCTCTACAAATTCACTGATGAAGGCTGGAAAACCGACGAACTTATTCGCCAAATAACGACGAAATTTTACTCAAATAAACCCGACGGAATCACGGGCAACGACGACTGCGGGCAAATGTCGGCGTGGTATATTTTATCGTCAATCGGACTTTATCCGGTTAAACCGAGCAGCGGCGAATACGTTTTGGGTGCGCCGCAGATTTCGTCGGCAAAGTTGGACTTAGCGAACGGAAAGTTTTTAGAAATCGAAGCGAAAAACCTTTCCGAAGCGAATAAATACGTCAAGGAAGTTTATCTCAACGGCAAGCGTTTTGAAAAAATTAGCATTTCGCACGCGGAAATTGTCAAAGGCGGGAAGCTAACTTTTGTAATGACTGATAAATTGAATAAATTATGAAATTTCCGAGATCATCAGGGATTTTGCTTCATCCGACATCGTTGCCGAATGGTTATGGCATCGGCGATTTGGGCAAAACGGCATACAGTTTTGTTGATTTTTTGGCAAAATCGAAACAGACTTACTGGCAGATTTTGCCGCTTGGTCCGACTGGTTATGGCGATTCGCCGTATCAATGTTTTTCGGCGTTTGCAGGCAATACGAATCTTATTTCGCCTGAAGTTTTGGTTGAAGAAGAACTTTTGACGCAGGAAGAAATTGACGAAAAGCCAGATTTTCCCGAAGGAAAAGTTGATTTTGGAACAGTAATTGATTGGAAAAACGCGCTTTTGAAAAAGGCATATCAGCGTTTTCGCCTGACGACGAGTATCAATCTGCGCGGTTCGTTTGAAACTTTTACGCAAAATGTCGCGTGGTGGCTTGAAGATTACGCGCTTTTTCGGGCGATAAAGTCCACGCAAGACCAAAAAATGTGGCTCGAATGGGACGAACCTCTGCGTTTACGCCACGAAGATGCGCTAATGAAAGCGCACGAAGAACTTCTTGAAGAAGTTTTGGCGCAGAAGTTTTATCAGTTTCTATTTTTCAAACAATGGTCGCATTTGAAAAATTACGCGAATGGCAAAGGAATCAAAATAATTGGCGATGTTCCGATTTTTATTTCGTTTGATTCGGCGGATGTTTGGTGCAATCCGTCGGAATTTAAATTAAATGAAGACGGTTCGCCGAAAGTCGTGGCGGGCGTTCCGCCTGATTATTTTTCAAAAACGGGACAACTTTGGGGAAATCCGATTTATAATTGGGACAAAATGCGTTCCGAAGGTTTCAAATGGTGGATTGACCGCGTGCGTTTTACGCTGAAAACGGTTGATATTTTGCGGATTGACCATTTTCGCGGATTTGCGGCGAGTTGGGAAGTTCCGGGCGGCGACAAAACGGCGGAAAATGGGCGTTGGGTAAATGTTCCGGGCAAAGATTTGTTCAGCACTCTGAAATTTGCGCTCGGCGAATTGCCAATTTTAGCGGAAGATTTAGGTGTCATTACACCCGATGTCGAAGAATTGCGCGACGGATTCAGTTTTCCGGGAATGCGGATTTTGCAATTTGCCTTTGGCGGCGACACGAAAAATTTAGACTTACCGCACAATTACATCAAATATTGCGTCGCTTACACTGGAACGCACGATAACGACACGACCGTCGGTTGGTTCAATTCGCAAGTCGGCACAGATTCGACGCGCGATGAAGCGGAAATCTCAAAAGAACACGACTTTTGTTTGAATTACTTAAATTCTGACGGTGAAGAAATTCATTGGGATTTCATCCGCGCAGTTTGGGCTTCAGTTGCCGAAACAGCAATTGCACCGATGCAAGATTTGTTGGGTTTAGGAAATGAAGCGCGGATGAATCTGCCCGCATCAAGTTCAGGAAATTGGTTTTGGCGTTGTAAAGACGGTGATTTTTCGGATGAGATGGCGGAAAGATTGAAAGGTTTGACCCAGATTTACGGGCGGAAAAACAATTAAGTCGCCAACGGCGACCAACAACATAGCGTAGGGTGAAACCCTACGAAACGATAAACCAAAATCCGTCGCCAAAGGTGACGAACATATTGAAGGATAATATTGTGCCGCACTCATTGGTCAGAATGTTGGTTCACGTTGTTTTTTCGACCAAAAATCGCGCTGATTCAATCGTTCCCGAAATTGAAGACGGGTTGTTCGGTTATATGAATGGAATTGTCGAAAACAACAAATCGAAACTGATTATAGGAGGTGGCACGACGAATCACGTTCATTTGTTGATTTCGTTGGGAAAAGTTCTTTCGATAAGCGAATTGATTGGCGATATAAAACGCGATAGTTCGAGTTGGATAAAGAAACAAGACGCGACATTCAACCAATTTTATTGGCAGAAAGGTTACGGCGCATTTTCGGTCGGGCAAACCGAAGATGAAATTGCGATGAAGTATATTGAAAATCAAAAAGAACATCATAAAACAAAGGATTACAAGACGGAATTTCGCGGATTTTGAAAAAATATAACCTCGAATACGATGAGCGATATGTTTGGGATTAAATTTCAAAATGTTGCTCACCTTCGGCGAGCGAATGTTTTTTTGATGTAAACGTAGGGTTACGGCGAAACGCCTTCACCCTACGCTATGTTGTTTGTCGCCATTGGCGACTTTGAAATTAGAAATTGAAATATGAAAAATAAATTGCAATACATCGTTTTTTTACTGCTTGTGGCTTACTGCTTACTGCTTACTGTCAACGCGCAAACGCCGACGGTTGAAAAGATCGATCCGCCGAATTGGTGGGCGAATATGACGATAAATGTTGTGCGCGTTTTAGTTCGCGGGACGAATTTTAATGGCGCGAAAGTTGTCGGCGAGAAAGGTTTGACGGCGGGCAATGTCAAAGTTTCTGCCAACGGACATTATCTTTTTGCTGATGTTACGATTCCGAAAATGGCGAAGGTCGGCAAATATAATTTGAAAATTACGACAGCAAGCGGAACAACAAACGCGCCGTTTGAAATTTCTGCGAAAATGCTGCACAACGGACGTTTTCAAGGCTACACGCCTGACGATGTGATTTATTTTTTGATGCCTGACAGATTTGCCGACGGCGATACTTCAAATAATGATCCGACAAAATCGAAAGGACTTTATGACCGTTCAAAAGGTCGGCATTATCACGGCGGCGATCTGCAAGGCGTGATTGATAAGTTGCCATATTTTAAGAGTTTAGGCATCACAGCGATTTGGACAACGCCCGTTTATGACAACAACGACAAACTCGATTTTAAGGAAGTTTATGACGGCGAACCTTCGACGGGTTATCACGGCTACGGCGCGACGGATATGTATGCCGTTGACGAACATTTGGGAGATATGGCGAAATTGCACGAACTTGTTGAAAAGGCGCATTCGCTGGGAATTAAAATAATTCAAGATCAAGTGGCAAATCACACAGGACCGTATCACGTTTGGGCAAGCGATCCGCCGACTCCGACGTGGTGGAATGGGACTTTGCAAAATCATCCGAACAATAATTGGCAAAAATGGACGACGATGAATCCGCGAGCAACTTATCAAACGCAGAAACGCAACATCGAAGGCTGGTTTATTGACATTTTGCCCGATTTTAATCAAGACGACCCGGAAGTTGAAAAATATCTGATTCAAAATTCGCTGTGGTGGATGGAAATGAACGGTTTTGACGCGATTAGAATGGACACTTTGCCGCACGTCCCTCGTTCATTTTGGGCAAAATGGGGCGCGGTGATTCACAAAGAATATCCGAAAGTGAATATTTTGGGCGAACTTTTTGATAGCGATCCGGCGTTGATTTCTTATTTTCAAAGAGGTGGACGCTACGACATTGATACGCAAATTGACACGCTCTACGATTTCGCGCTTTTTTATCCGATTCGCGGTGCTTTTGCGCGTGGTGAATCAATCCGCCAAGTTTCGCAAATGTTCTCACGCGATTGGCTTTATCCGAATCCGAATGTTTTGACGACATTTTTGGGCGTTCACGATATGGAGCGTTTTATGAACGAACGCGGCGCGACAACCGAAGGCTTAAAACTCGCGCAAACGCTTGTTATGACTTCACGCGGCACGCCGCTTCTCTATTACGGCGACGAAATTGCGATGCCCGGCGGCAACGACCCCGACAATCGCCGAGATTTCCCCGGCGGTTTTCCGTCTGACGGAATCAATGCTTTTGATGCAAGCGGAAGAACGAAAACGCAAAATGACGTATGGAATCATCTCGCGCTTTTGGGCAAATTGCGAAATGAATTAGAACCTTTGCGAAAAGGCACAACGCTTGATTTATTGGAAGAAGAGCAACAGATGGCGTATGTTCGCTCAACTGAAAAAGATGCGGTCATCATAATTTTCAACAATGACACTAAACCTGCTACGGTTGAGTTCAAAATCGAAACGCAAACCAGTTATGAAACAGGCAGTTACATCGTGAATCAATCTCCGGTGAACAAACAAACAATCGGGTTCTCAAAATTGAAAGATGGCACAATTCTAACTGATAGACTTGGTAAAATCTCCGATATAAAAATAGAAAATCGAATGGTAAAAGTTACAATTCCGGCGCGGACGGCGGGAATTTTCACGATGAAATAATATCAACTGCGAAAAACACGAAAAAACGCTAAAAAAAATCAAAGAATTTTCGCGTTTTTCGCGGTTAAAAATAAAGAAAAAAATATGCAAAACAAACCTAAATTAAGTTTTTGGCAAATATGGAATATGAGTTTCGGGTTTCTCGGAATTCAATTTGGCTGGGGCTTGCAGTTGGGAAATATGAGCGCAATTTATGAAAAACTCGGTGCTAAACCTGACGAATTGCCGCTTTTGTGGCTTGCCGCGCCGTTGACGGGCTTGATTATTCAGCCGATTATTGGCGCAATGAGCGATAGAACTTGGAATAGTTTTGGTCGCCGTCGTCCATACTTTATGGTCGGCGCAATTTTGGCGAGTCTTGCATTATTTGTGATGCCTCTGTCAGGAACTTTGTGGATGGCGGCGGGATTGTTGTGGATTCTCGACGCTTCAATCAATATTACAATGGAGCCGTTTCGCGCTTTTGTTGCCGACAAACTCAACGATGAACAACGCACGTCAGGTTTTGTAATGCAATCATTTTTCATCGGGTTGGGCGCGAGTTTAGCGGGTTGGTTGCCGCTTGCTTTTAGCTATTTGGGAGTTTCCGGCAATACCGGAAGCGGCATTCCGCTAACGCTTAAATACGCTTTTCAACTTGGTGCAGTCGCTTTTTTTCTTGCCGTTCTGTACACGATTTTCACGACCAAAGAATATCCGCCCGAAAATATGGAAGAATTTTTGCGCGAGAAGCAAGCAACAGGCGGTTTTCTTGGTTTGGTGAAAAAAATCGTTACCGAAATTATCGAAGCCCTGAAGGAAATGCCGACGACAATGAAACAACTTGCGCCCGTGCAAATCTGCACTTGGTTGGGTTTGTTTTGTATGTGGCTTTTTTATGTTCCCGCAGTTGCGCGGCATATTTTTGGCGCAACCGATGCCAAGTCCGAACTTTATACAAAAGGAACTGAATGGGGCGGCTCAACCTTTGCGTATATGAACATAACTTGTTTTGCAATTGCTTTTGCGATTCCGAAAATTGCCAAAGCCATCGGTAAGAAAGCGACTCATTCGCTCTGTTTGCTGTGCGGCGCGATTGGTTTGCTCTCGGTTTATTTTATTAAAGACCCGAATATGTTAATTGGTTCGATGTGTTTGATTGGCATTGCTTGGGCTTCGATTCTTTCGATGCCGTATGCGATTCTCGCGGGTTCTTTGCCCGTTGCGCGAATCGGGATTTATATGGGAGTTTTTAACTTTTTTATCGTTATTCCCGAAATCATTCAAGCTCTGACTTTTGGTCCGCTTATTCGCAATTTGTTTGGTGAAGACAATCCGAACAGCGCATTATATGTCGTTTTAATCGGCGGATTATTTATGTTTATCGCTTCAATCCTAACGCTTTTCTTTGTTAAAGATGTGAGCGAAACCAAAATCGAAGCCATTTCAGGTGGCGGACACTAAAATTAAGAGAAAAATTTATGAAACAAATTCCTGATGCTTTTACGAATATGTTGGCGGCGTGGAATGAACGCGATTTGGCGCAAATCAGAACGCACATTGATAAATCACTTGCCGAAAATGTTGTTTTTTCCGACCCGACGAATTTTACTTACTGCAGAGATGCGTTTGAGGCGATGATTAAAGAATTTCGCCAAAAATATCCAGAATCGGTTTGTTCGCGGACAAGCGGAATTGATTCGCACAACAACCGTTATCGTTACAGTTGGGAAATTCACGACGGACAAAAGGTTTTTGTCAAAGGCACTGATTTTATCCAACTCAACGAAAACGGTTTAGTTGAGCGCATTGACGGATTTTTCGGCGATTTACCGAACTTGGAGAGTTAAATTTTATGAAACGATTTATTTTAATTATTTTGACTGTGTTTTTGTCAGTGAATTTTATATTTGCTCAACAACCGACACGCGATTTCTCGAAAGAAAATGCGCGGACTTCTGCCGATTGGGTGAAGGACGCGGTGATTTATCAGATTTTTGAGCGGCAGTATTCGCAGAAAGGCGATTTTAATTCGATTACGGCGGATTTGGATAGACTCAAAAATCTTGGCGTAAATGTTTTGTGGTTGATGCCGATTCATCCGATTGGGAAGTTGAAGGCAAAAGGCACAATCGGTTCGCCGTATGCCGTGCAGGATTTTTACGCGATAAATCCCGATTACGGGACGAAGGAAGATTTCAAGCGTTTAATCGGCGAATCGCATAAGCGCGGGATAAAGGTCATTATTGATATTGTGGCGAATCATACGGCTTGGGATTCGGTGATGATGAAAAACAAATCGTTCTACACGACCAACGACAAAGGCGAGATTATTTCGCCCGTGCCTGATTGGGCGGACGTGGCGGATTTGAATTATGACAATCCCGAATTGCGAAAATATATGACCGATATGCTGGTTTCGTGGATTCGTGATTACGATTTGGACGGTTTTCGGTGTGATGTCGCGTTTTTTGTGCCGACTGATTTTTGGGAAAATGCACGGGCGCAAATTGACAAAATCAAGCCTGAAACGATTTGGCTTGCTGAAGCGGAAACGCCTGATTTGCTGACAAAAGCGTTTGACCTCGATTATTCTTGGGCAAATCATTCGGTAATGACCAATGTTTTGCAGGGCAATCTTCCCGCGTATGAGATTCGCAAAAATTGGGAAATGGACAAGGCGAAATTGCCGAAAAACGCTTTGTTGATGCGCTTTTCCGACAATCACGATGAGCGTCGGGCGATTGCTCGATTCGGCGAAAAAGGCGCGTTGGCGGCGCAAGCGTTGGCTTTTACGCTGGACGGCGTGCCGCTTGTTTATAACGGAATGGAAGTCGGCGACACGACCGAATCGGGTTATCCCGCGCTGTTTGAAAAGTTGCCGATTTTTTGGCAAAACGAAGTTCGCCGTCCCGAATTTCCGCGATTTTACAAGGAAATGATTGCTTTGCGGAAAAATTCGATTGCGCTTCGGCGCGGCGATTTGGTGTGGCTCAAAAATTCGGATGAAGCGCGAATTCTGACATTTGTGCGGCGTTCAGGCAACGAAGAAATCTTAGTTGCAATCAATATGTCTAACGCGCCGTTTTTCGGTTCGATTGAAGTCGGCGGGAATTTTGAAGAAATCACGCCGAATATCGGACAACCTTTGCCGCCTGATGATGACAAAACAAAAGCGAAATTAAACATAACGGTCGGTTTGCCGAGTTTGAGTTTGGATGCGTTCGGTTTTCGGTTTTTTAGACGAAGATAAATAATTCGGAATAGGTGATAGCTGATAAGTGATAACTGATAATTTAAGAAACGGCTAAGATTCGAGAAACAAATTATCACCTATCAGCTATTTCGAATAGTTTCCGCAACAACCAATTTTGTAATTGTATGAAAAAGAATTTCCGATTTTTGCCTTTTTACTTTTTACTTTTTACTTGTCTGAGTTTTGCTCAAGCACTCGCGCCCGGTGCGCCCGGCAAAGACGCACAATGGTCAAGCGCGGGTAAGCAAGGCGTTGGCACGAGCGCGAGTTTGGAAAGTAAAGTCTGGTTCACATTGGCGCAGGGCGTGATGACGGAAG
>JANOXW010000766.1:0-3897 GCA_031418635.1 Acidobacteriota bacterium | reverse complement strand
CATCGGCAAGCGAAACGATTTGCGGAGTCGTAACAAGAACCGCGCCTTGCACGGGAACTAATTGAGCTAAACTCAATTGAACGTCGCCGGTTCCGGGCGGCATATCAACGATTAAATAATCGAGTTCGCCCCAATTTACATCGGACAAAAACTGCCGCACAATGCCGTGCAGCATTGGACCACGCAAAATCATCGGTTTGTCGGGCGGTGCAAGCAACGCCATCGAAATCATTTTTACGCCGTGCGCTTCGATTGGAATGATTTTACCGTTGTTGGCGGCAGGTTGTTTATGCGCCACGCCGAGCATCAGCGGAACATTCGGACCATAAATATCCGCGTCCATCAAACCGACTTTCGCGCCGTCAATCGCCAATGAAACGGCAAGATTGACCGCCACGGTTGATTTGCCGACTCCGCCTTTGCCCGATGAAACCGCGATGATATTTTTGACATTCGGCAAAGTCAAATTGTTAGCAATTCCGCGACCTTGCGGAACTTCCGCGTCCATCGTAACTTTGACGCTTTCAACGCCTTCTAACGCGCCGACCATTTCGTAAGCCTGCGTTTCCATCTGTTCTTTAACGGGACACGCCGGCGTGGTCAAAACAATCCGAAACGAAACGTCGGCGTTTTCGATTTTTAAGTCTTTGATAAATCCCAACATAACAATATCTTTGTGTAAATCGGGGTCAATAATCTGTCGTAATGCGTCTAAAACCGCTTGTTCTGTTATTTGGTTCATATATTTTATGCCGCTAATTTTTGCTTCACTCTTTTTATTTCTAATTCGATATTCGGCAAATTTTCACCGTGTTTTTGTGCCGTTTCAATCCATAGTTCGGCGACAATAGTTAATTCATCTAAGGTTTCCTGCAAGGTTTCACCTTGTGCCAAACAACCTTTCAAAGCGGGAATTTCGGCAACATAACCGCCTTCTTCGGCGGGATAAATAACGAATGGATATTTAACTTCTGTTTTCATATTTAGATTCCTCAATTATTTCGATAACCCGTCTGACATAAACAGATTTTACGCGGTTTTTATGAACGGGAATTACAAAAGTTACCTCATTTCTTTTGAATATGTGATGGCTTCCGGTAATTCGTTCAAGCAAAAAACCTTCTTGCACTAACAGTTTTTTCAAATCGGCAAACGTCGCATTTTTCGGACTATTCCGCAATTTGTCCAAAAGTTTCTCGCTTTTGCTCATTGCTTGAATTTAACACAATCAAAATTTAAGCGCGAAGCAAGGTTTTTAGTTCATCAATTCGTGTTTCGGGACTGCCAAAAGTTTCACGGTAGTCGGCAAAACTAAGATTGATAACTTCGAGTGCTTCGTCGCGTGAATAGACGTGCGTAACTTCGAGTTCGCGCGGCGCGTCATTTGGCAATTGTTTGTAACTTAAAAAATAATGCGTCAGCCGTTCAATTAAGCCACTCGGACAATCGCTTATTTCGTTGAAATGTCCGAAAGCCGCATCGTTATTTAAGACGGCGATGATTTTATCGTCCGCTTCGCCGTGGTCGAGAAGGCGAAGTCCGCCGATTGGTTTAGCGTTCATAAAAAAGTTACTGCTCATAATCGTCTTTTCGGTCAAGATGCAAATGTCAAGCGGGTCGCCGTCGCCTTTGAGAACTTCGCGCCCGGTTTTTTGACGACAAAACTCGGCGATTTTCTCACCACAAAAGGTTTGCGGCACAAAACCGTAAAGCGTCGGACATAAAGACGAAAACTTGTGTGGACGGTCAAGCCGTAGATGTCCCGAAGATTTGTCGAGTTCGTATTTGACGACATCGCGCGGCACGATTTCAATGTATGTGTTGACAATATCGGGTGCGTCTTTGCCCGCCGAAACGCCGTGCCACGGATGCGCTTGAAACATCAGCGAGAGAAGGCGATTCAATCCGTGTTTTTCCATAAACCTATATTTCACAATATACGCCGATATAATGCAAAATCAAGGTGTGCGAATTTTGCGAAACGGCGTAATTCAAATCAGGAATCGGAAAATGCAGAAATCTAAAGCCGAATTATTTCAAAATATTGCCATTGAAGCGAAAAGTTGCCAAATTTGCGAGGCGATGCGCGATAAGATTGCGGTTTTGAGCGAACAAAACGGCAACATCAATCCGAAAGTTATGTTCATCGCCGAAGCACCGGGCAGACAAGGCGCAGACCGCACGCGCAAACCGTTTTCGGGCGACAAATCGGGCGCGAATTTTGACAGATTTTTGGCTTCAATCAACCTTAGGCGCGACGAAATTTTTATCACGAATGCGGTCTTGTGCAGTCCGCGAAAAGAGTCGGGCGCAAATCGGAGTCCGAAGAAAAGCGAGATAAAAAATTGCTCAAATTTCTTAAATCGAACGATTGAACTTATCAATCCGAAAATAATTGTAACACTTGGCAGAGTTGCGCTTGAAGCCTTGCAAGCGATTGAGTATCATCAATTTGAGTTGCAGAAAGATGTCGGAAAAATTCTCTCGTGGAATCACCGCCTGCTCGTTCCGCTTTATCATCCGAGTCCGCAAGTTTTGGCTTCGCACCGACGCGAAAACGAACAATTCAAAGATTATAAAGTTTTGGCAAAAGCAATCGGGCAACTAAACATCAAATAAAACAACATCAGATATTTACAAGGAGTTTAGGGTTAATGAAATCAGTATTATTTTTTATCTTATTACTTTTCGCGTTTCCAACGCTTGTCGTTTCGCAAAAAAACGATTATATCGGCTATAAACACAAAGGCGTGAAATATGGCGAAACTTTGCCGAATGGCGCAAAAGACCTCGGCGGCGGTTTGCTTTTTAATGAAAACTACGGCGTTTCGCGCTTTTCCAAAGGCAAAAACTATATGCTGTGGCTGGAAAAAATTACGGACAGAGATAAACAAGGTGTACCGAATTGGGAAGTCAAAGACGTTTTGAATTTTGACACTTTGAAAAAGAATCAAGAATTTATGTTTTCCCTCAGTTCGAGTTGTCTGCAAAACGGCAAAGCCAATATGGATTTGATTGTCATGACTGAGCTTTTGCCGAAAGATAAAACTTACAAAATTTTAAAGGCGTGGAAGGCAAACGCGAAAAAAGAAAAATTCGAGAAAGTTTCGACCAAAGGAATAAAGTGCGAATATGTCGCGCCATAAATTATGAAAGATGTAACATTTTATTGGCTTCCAAACTGCACGACTTGTCAAAAAGCTATGCGACGACTGGAACGACATCGCGTTTCGGTTACAACATTTCGAGATATAAAAGAAGAACCACTGACACGCGAAGAAGTTGAAAAACTTGCAAAAATGCTTGGCGGCGCGAATGAATTATTTTCACGTCGAGCAATCAAATATCGTGAAATGAAACTCAATGAACGCGAACTGTCAGATGCAGAAATGATTGATCTGATGTCAACCGAATACACTTTTCTGAAACGTCCGATTCTTGTCGTAAATGGTAAAGCGTCGGCGGGATATTTCGAGAAGTTTTTCGATATATTTTTAAATGAAAATTATTACAAATGAACCAAGATTTATTGCAAGATTATAAAAAAGTCCGCGCAAACCGCATCGCTTTTTACGAACAAAAACGAGGTTTGATAGAAGTTTCTGGCAAAGAAGCGATTCAATTTTTGAACGGTTTAATTACCAACGATGTCGCCAAACTAGAAGACAACGCGCAAATTTCGGCAGCTTTTCCCAACGCCAACGGACGTTTGATTGCGGTTGTTCGTGTCTTGCGAAGCGGCGATAAATTTCTATTTGAAACCGAAGATGCAACGCACGAAACTCTTTTTAAGAATCTGTTTCGCTTTACTTTTGCGGGTAATTTTTTCGTTTGCCCAAAACTAACCAACGATAACAAAAATACGAGTAGCGTAATAATAGAAATTTTCATCATTTT
>JANOXW010000765.1:0-2187 GCA_031418635.1 Acidobacteriota bacterium | reverse complement strand
CTTCTTAAAACAAACCAATTCAAATTAGAATTGGCGGTTGCACCTTCCCGAACTACGGCAATATCGGTCCTACCGTCGCCGTCATAATCGCCCGGCACAGGCAAATCGTTACTTAAACCGAACTGTATTCCTTGCAATGTGTTATTGCTACTTCTAAAAATATAAAAAATACCTTGTCCATTAGCTGTCGTTCCGGGACGTTGCACGGCAAGGTCAAATTTGCCATCGCCGTCATAATCGCCCGGCGCGGTAAAATCGGTTGAAAGCCCGTATTGAACGCCATAAAAGCCAACCGTGCTGCCCAACACATACCAAATCATATTGCCATTGGTGCGACGCACAACGGCAATATCTGTTCTGCCGTCGCCATCAAAATCTCTGGCAATCGGTTCATCGCCGGTTAGTCCGAACTGAACGGCGGCAAAAGTATTGTTGGAACTGTTCAAACGATACCAAGTGCCATTCGTGTCCCGCCAAACGGAAATATCTCCTCTACCATCACCATCATAATCGCCGGGTGTCAGAGTGTCTTCATTGGCTAGACCGAAATTTTGGATAGTAACGCCGCCGGCACTTTTTAAGATATACCAAGTATTATTGCTTTGACGAAAAACCGAAAAATCGGCTTTATTATCGTTGTCGGTATTAAGCGCGTTACGCAATGAAAGTTGGGCTGATACGGAAAAAGCTAAAAGCGTTATCAAAGCGAAAATCGCACTAATTTTACCGCTTTTGGTCAAAATGTTGTTCATTAAATTTAATCCTTACTTTTAAAAACTTCTCAAAAAATATTTGGACGATTTTTATCGCCAAATGTTTGGGAAAGTTAAATATACTACTTAAAAACCGTCTGATGCAAGAACTTTATGCAAAAAACTTCTATCTTCAAATCCGAATTTTATTAAGAATGTGTCTGACTGTTCTGAAAAGTTAGACGCAACATCTTCAATAAAAGTTTGATAGTTCAAAAAAAATCCTTTTTCCCGCTAATTTCTCGATTGCCTGACGGTCAAGCCGACTCCGCCAATCGTCAAAGTGCTGACACGGGTAATGGTCGGATTGACGGAAACCCGAAAAGCAATTGTTTTATTGCCGCTTAAAGAGTCTGCATTGAATAAGTGAATCCAATTAACATTGCTCTTTGCCGAATAATCACAATTTAGCGGGGCGGTTACATCAACCGTAAAATATCCGCCTTTAGTCGGCGAAAACTGTGCGCTTTTGTTAAGCGTAAAATTACAAATCGTCTGATTTTGCAAAGCATTTGCCACATTAATTCTGCCGCCGGTTTTGTTCACGCCGTTCCACTGCGGCAATTGGTCAACCGTATTCATCAAAGTCGCTTTGAGCGAGGCGGCGGAAAGATTCGGATTGTAAGCGGCGAGAAGCGCGGCTGAACCGGCGACGTGCGGAGTTGCCATCGAAGTTCCGCTCAATGTGCCATAATTAGCGGCGGAAAGAATCGTGCTTAAAACGCTTACACCAGGCGCGGCAACATCAACGCTGGTTGTGCCGAAATTGGAAAAACCCGCCCGCAGATCGCTTTGGTCGGAGGCGGCAACCGTTAAAATACTCGGGCTGGTATAACTTGCCGGATAAAAAGGTCCTAATTCGATATTTCGTCCATTATTTCCCGCCGCAAAAACTTGCAGAACGTCGGCGTTACCGAGCGCATCAATCGCATCTTTGGTTGCTTGGTCAAAACCGCAAGCCTCGTTACAACCACCGTAACTATTATTTGTAACGCGAATATTGACACCGCGATTTTTCATCATCCGCACATAATTATAAGCGTTTATCAAAATCGCCGAATTTGAATCTCCGCCTGCATTATAAATTTTTATCGCCATCAGGCGCACATTCCAGTTGACCCCAACCACGCCAACACTATTATTTCCAACTGCGCCGATAGTTCCCGAAGTATGTGTGCCGTGTCCGTTTTCGTCCATCGGGTCGGAGTCGTTGGAAAAGAAATCATAACCGTAGTAATCATCAACAAAACCGTTGCCATCGTCATCAATTCCGTTATTCGGGTTTTCGCCCGGATTGCGCCACATATTTGCCGCTAAATCTTCGTGCGTATATCTGATGCCGGTATCAATATTGGCAACAACGACCGTTGCGCTTCCGGTGCTTAAATCCCACGCCGTTGGCGCAGAAATTCGTTGCATTCCGTAAAGATTTCCG
>JANOXW010000764.1:0-2591 GCA_031418635.1 Acidobacteriota bacterium | reverse complement strand
TCCTATTCAATTAATCAGCAATGTTTACGAGGCTTTTCTTAACAACGATAAAAGACAAGGAAAAGGAATTTATTACACGCCAACCTTTTTGGTGAATTTTATTCTGTCACATTCGTTGAAAGAAAAGTTAAAAGAAAGCCGCAATGTTACCGTTTTCGATCCGGCAGTCGGTTCAGGTGCATTTCTTGTTGAAAGTTTCAAGGCGATTGTAAAACCGAATGATTCTTACGAAAAGAAAAAAGACATTCTGCAAAATCAATTGTTTGGTGTTGATAATGACCGAAATGCTTTGCAAATAGCCGCTTTCAGTCTGTATTTGGCTTTAATTGAAACTGAAAACCCTGAATTTATTCGTGAGCAAATTGAAATTTCAAATCCTATTTTGCCGTCTTTAATTGGCAAAACTCTTATTCAAAAAAATTCAATAACAGATAATGTTTTTGAAGATAAAACTTTTGACTGTATCGTTTCAAATCCGCCTTGGGGTTCGGTAGAACCAAACGATGATGAAGAAAACTTGAAAGAGCGAGAAGCGATTGAAACGAAAGGTAAAGAAGGATTGATGCCGGAATACAAAAATGTTTCAGACTACGAACGCTCACAGGCATTTTTGATTCGTGTTCAAAAATGGAGTAATGAAAAAACGATATTTTCACTTGTCGTCAAAAATTCGATTTTTCTAAACGACAATTCGGAAGGTTTTCGTAAGGAACTGCTGAAAACATATCAAATAAATTATTTTTACGAACTTTCAAACTACAATAAAATCCTTTTCAAGAAACACAAAATTGGTGAAATAAACGGCGAAAAAGTTGAAGTTGGTGCAACTCAACCTTGTTCTGTTCTAGTTTTTGAATTCCTCAAAAATGATAATCAAAAATTAAACTATATTTCACCAAAGCTAAACAACTTTTCAGAAAACTTTCAAATAATTCATTACACGCAAAAGGATATTCATGAAATTGAGCAGAAAAAGTTGTTTGAAAATGATTTGCTTTGGCGTGTATTAGTGAATGGAGATTTTGAGGATTTTGAATTGCTCAAAAATAAACTGTTATTGCAAAATGGCTTGATATTTGAATGTAGAACTGGATTTAAACCTAAAGAAAATATGAAAATTTTGGGTGATCCAGAAATGAGAAAGTGGATTAAACCAAAGCATTTTGAAAGGTATTTGATAAAAGAACCGTTGGCAGAATTTAATTGGAATCAGGAGTTAGACAGAAGACGAAGCGAATCAATTTTTCAAGGGAACAGAATTGTTTCGGCTGTAAAACCGGAAAAAAAACATAATTATAAAGTTTCGGCAATAAGAACGAATGACAACAATCTTGTTTATGCCGATGATATATTGTGTTACAAAATTCAAAATGTAGAAAATCTTAGTTTTGAAAATTACTCGGTAGTTTTAGGTATTCTTAATTCAAAACTTATCGGATATACGTTATTTCATATTTCTTCACAATGGGGAAAAGAAGGCGGTATGAAAAGACCGAAGTTAAGAAATGCCGATATTGAAAGATTTATAAAATTACCTCTTTTGGATTTCCAATCTGAAATTTACCAATCAATAAGGTCAAGAGTTATTGAGATTGAAAATCTTAAAGAGGAATATGTTGAAACTGAAAATATCGAAAATCAAATTGACGAAATAGTCTTCGATCTTTACCGATTGAAAGAATATGAAAAGGAAATAATTCGAGAGTTTTATCAAATCAAAGTTGAACGTGATGGAATAAGTGAAAAATATGTCAAAAAGTCCGACATTGAAAATTATGCGAATAAATTCACAGAAGTTTTCGGTTTAATGCTTGAGGCAAACAGCAAGTTAATTGCGAAAAACTTTTTCATTTCCTCAAATTTAGGTGCGACAATCTGCTTCACCATCGTGAACAAAAGTGAAGAAAATCATCTTGATGAAGATAAAACAATAAGTATTTTGAATTTTGTAAAAAGAAAACAAATTGAAAAAGCAGACACTTCAAAAATTCTCAATGAAGAAAAAGTAAAAATTTACGATGATAAATTTTTATACATTGTAAAAAGCAATCTTTTTAAAGATTGGACAGTCCGACAAGCAATAAAAGATGCTAACGAAGAAGTCGGTTTATTACTCTCAAAACTTCCCGCAGGCAGATGAATGAAAACTTCACAAATATATGGCTCTCACATTTCCGCGATAAGTCGCGGGAAGACATTATAAATCTTTACTTAAAAGCGATTATTGAAAGTTATAAATTTATTGATAAATCAGTTGATGATGAAAACAAAATTCGTGACCGCTTTTATTGGGATTTGACCGAAAGAAATTCCATTCTGAAAGAATACCTTGAGAAAAGCACAATTAAAGTAGGATTTGAAGAATGGAAGATGGTTTCAGAAGTTGAGAAAAGTAGAGTTGACTTAACTTTTTACATTTCTTGTTTTGGCAATTTTGAATTTGAATGTAAGTGTTTTACAGGAAAGCAAACTGTCAAAGGACAATATCTGAGTAATGGACTAATTCGTTTTGTTGATTTGAGATATGCAAAAAAAGAAGCTATTGCAGGAATGATTGGTTTTGTAGTTAAGGAAAATACTGATGATATATT
>JANOXW010000763.1:0-2290 GCA_031418635.1 Acidobacteriota bacterium | reverse complement strand
GTCATAATGTCCAACCAATTTCGCAAAGTCGCGGTTTCGGCGGTGTCAGGGTGCATTCTTTCCAGCTTTTTGAGTTGGCGCAATGATTCTTCTTCGGCGTGTTTCGGCATTTTGACTTTGAGAATTTTGTCGCGGTATTGTTCGATTTCCTCAAAAAGTTCGTTACCTTCGCCGAGTTCGGCTTGAATCGCTTTGAGTTGTTGACGCAAAAAGTATTCGCGCTGTGAACGGTCAATTTCGCCGCGGGCTTGCGTGTTGATTTCTTGTTGAACGGTCAGCACATCAATCTCTTTGCTCAACAAATCGTTGACGCGACGCAGACGCAGAACCGGATCAAAAATGTCCAAAACGCTCTGCGCGTCGTCAACCTTTAGTTCGAGATTTGACGCAGATAAATCGGCTAATCTTCCCGCGTCGTCGAGGTTGGCAATAATCGCCAAAACTTCGGGCGAGATGTTTTTGCCGAGATTGGAAGCGCGTTCCATCGAACCACGCACATTGCGAATCAAGGCTTCGACTTCGAGCGAATTGGTCGGCGGAAACGGCTCTGAAATCGGCGTTATATTCGCTTTGGCATAATCGCTTCCAGCCTTTACCGAATCAATTCGGGCGCGTGAAAGTCCTTGAATCAAAATGCGAATCCGTCCGTCGGGCAGTTTCAACATCCGCATAATAACGGCAACCGTGCCAACGCTAAAAAGGTCTTCCTGCGTCGGTTCTTCCTTGTCCACATCCTTTTGCGAAACGAGCATAATCATCCGATTCTGCCCCAACGCTTCGTCCACGGCTTTGATAGATTTGTCCCGCGAAACAAACAACGGCACAATCATAAACGGATAAATCACAATATCGCGCAGAGGCAAAACAGGCAGTTCCGGCGGAATTATTACTTGCGGGTCGCTCAAATCGGCTTCGTCCAAATTCCCCGTAAAATCTTCAACTTCATTCATATAGGTTTAATGTTAGGAAAAAACCTTTGGAAAGTAAAAAGTAAAAAGCCAAAAATAAAAAGTAAAAAAGAGCGAAGACATCCGTAATAAAGACATATACGGCGACACATCGCTCTTTTTCGATTTCCAAAACCGCCGCACAACCGACGGTTCACCACTCATTAGTTCACTGTTCACCATCGGCTACGCTTCCAATTGCTGCGCCGTAACCCTCCAATACTATACCTTCAACGTCGGAGTCCGCCGCGAAAACCGCGCCGTCTTCAGCTTCCGCCTAAACGGAATCGGCGCATTCGGCACCGAACAATTCGGTCAAGGTTTGCGGTAGTAAATAGATATTATATTAGGGGCAAGTTTAGTAGTTTTTTCAGAACTATGGTCTAATCCCTATAAATGCGCCGACACCCGCGACAGCCGTTCCAATCCAAGTTTTTGCCATTTCGGTCAAAGGCGGCGAACCCGAATATCTCAAGCCGAAATATAGAGCTAGAACTCCGCCAATAAGCCAGACTAAAACAAAAACAAGTGGTATAAATTTTGCAATTTTCTCATCAAAGCCGGTTAAGGTAGGGTCTGCTAGTCCGTTAACTGGCAGTCCTTCTGTCGGTTCGTTAATTGCTAATATGCCGACGGAAACAGCGGCAATTAAACCACCGACAGCGGTAAAGATTGTCCCGAAGCCGCTCTCATGTTGTTTACTAGTCTCGCACGTTTTAATTTCATCGGGGGTTGCGCCGGGACAATATGTGGCTACATTAATTTCAAGAATCAGTGCATAAATATAAAATGCAACCAAAACGACGGTTAAAATACTGACCACAATTATTCTAATATTCATATTTTCTCCTTGCTGTTCTCATCACGTTTTTTTCAAAGTCAATTACTGTTTTTTTTCAGTAAAAACAATTAAAAACCATTATCAGTTGTTGCCATTCATTCTTCGATCACGGCAGCGTAATAACGGTAATCATATCCGACCACGCGCCGACGGGTTGGTTGTCAATGAAGTAGCGCAGGCGATAGCGGCGTTCTTCGGGTTTTCCGGCGATGAGTGGCGCACGCGAATCTTCGTAGGGCGAGCGCATATCGAAGTCGAGGCGTGTCCAAGCGGTTTCGTCGCTGCGCTCTGAATCAATGAATACGCCGTCGAACTTGCCTTTTGTCCAATCGAGGCGCACGATGCTGCCGGTCATCGAGGTTGGTGTAACCTTCGGTTTCGCGTCCGGCGGGATGGTCGGATCGGTCGGCACGGTGGCGATCATCAACATCTCGCCGATGGTTTCGGTGTAACCCGAACTCAATTTGGCGGTGTTCATCGCCTTGCTCAAACGCTCGATAAT
>JANOXW010000762.1:0-3126 GCA_031418635.1 Acidobacteriota bacterium | reverse complement strand
CAGATTTTTCCGTGTTTCGCGCAGTAGTAAGTCGTCGTTACAGGTTCGACCAAAGTTGCAAGGTCAGCGTGAGTCGTGGCGCGGCAACTGCGAATCGTGCGGCTCAAAATTACCGTTAAAACGTCGCGGATTTCTTGGCTTTTTACTTGTTTGATTTGTTCGGAAACGAACTCAATCTCTTCGCGTATCGGCGCAACAAACCATTTATCGAGAAATCTTTCGTTTTTTTCTTGCTTGAGTTTTACATCGTAGAGTTCGATAACTTCCTTGTATTTTTTCAAAACAATGGCTTCGTGTTTCGTCGCATAGCTTTTTTCATCAATTTCTTTTTTACGCGCCTTGATTTTGAATTCGGGCGAAGGGAAATATTTATTATTATAGCGATTGAGATATTCCGTCAATTTTGTTTCAAATTCGACGTTATATTGCTCACAAGTAAATGCTCGAAGCCATTGTGAAATATCATTGATGTAAGTTTGCAGTTCGACGAGATTTACTTTTTTGACTTTGATATTTGAAATCAAGGCGTTGAACGCCGAAATATCAATTCCGATGGCGTTGATGCCTAATTCATTGGCTTGCACGAGTGTTGTTCCACTTCCGCAGAACGGATCAAGCACGATGTCGCCTTGTTTGAAAAAGGTTTCGGTTTTGAATTTGTCGGTGTGATTGTCGAGAAAATATTCGACGAGTTGCGGAATGAATTTGCCTTTGTATGGATGCAAGCGGTGAACGTGCTTGGTTGTTTCGCTTTCTTTGTATTGGTCGAATGATAACGCCCAATTCAAGTCCGCGCCGAGTTTTTTCTTATAGACGGCTTCGCGTTGGTAGCTTTCGTAATAATCAATTAACTCTTGTTTAGGAATTAGCGTCGCACCGTTTTTTTCGGTTTTTAAGATTCTGCCGTAATTGATGAGATAAGTGATATTTGAAGGCGTAACATCTTTGCCGATATGTTCGGTTGCCCAAATGCTTGCTTCTTTAATGTTTAATAATTCTCTGGTTTCTAACATTTTACTTTATCGGTGTTGTAAAGTTTAGAACAATTTTCATTCAGTTTCCATTACGAAAGAATAAAGTTGAATGATGAAATGTGAATCATATTCAAAAGGCAACCTTTAGTTCACATTTCATCATTCAAGTATCCAATTATCTAGCTCTCGATTTTCTAAACTCAAGCGCGGTTACTTGTTTGTAAGCCGTGCTGTCTCTGCCGGGTTTGCGGGCGAGTTGGGTTTTGATTAGTTTGAGGAGTTTGATAATGCCTGTGTCGTTGTTGTAGAGAACTTCGTCGCGGGTGTCCATCGCGTTGCCGTAGGCGGCGATGGCGGTTTTGGCGGCGTTGTTTTTTGTTTCTAATGCGGCGAGTTTGGCTTCGATTGACGGAATCTGCATTTCCACGTCGTTCGGATTATAACTGCTCTTTGTTTTGAGCAGGGCGATAAGGTCGGCGAGATGGGCAATGAGGCTGTCGTAACTGCGCTGTGATACGGAATTCGCATTGAGCGATTCGTTCACGTCGGGCGTGTTGGGGTCGTCAACCGGTTTTTCGCCGGCGCGACCGCCTTGTAATTTGCGGATGATAGATGCTAAATCTTTGGTAAAGGCTTCGTCGTTGACTTCGACTTCGGCGGTGCGTTTGATATTGACCGCGTATTTTTCGAGGTCTTCAAATTCGGCTTCGCGCTCGTCAATGGCGATTGCTTTGTCTGCGCCCGCCGTGTCAATCGCTGCCATGACAGCTTTGGCGGCGGTAAGTTTGGTTTGCAACGCGGCAAGTATAATTAAAGCCTGACTCGGATTATAAACTGCGCCGAGACCAAGCAAGATGATAGTAACGGTTTCAAAATTGGCGACATTTTTGGCGTGTCCTGTTTCTATTTGTTTATTGTGGAGTTTTCTGAAAAGGTTAATGGTTAAAGTTTTAGGGAAATCCAAGTTGAATGTTCAAGAAAATTTACCGCTCGGAGCAAACTGAGTTCACGAGAGAAGCGCAAAGAGAAAACTCGGTAATGTAGGCATTGCGGTTCTCAGGTAATTTTACGGCAAATCCGATTTCAAAAAAACACAAATTTATGTGGCTTGAGAAATATAGTCGAAAGAGAAATTAAAGTCAATGTTTTTATTTTGACCCAACCAAGTGCCGATAAAAACAGTTTTGTTATCCGTAATTGTGGTAATGTAAATTTAATCAACCCGCTTTTTAGAGTTCTCGCCATTAAACCATTCGACAAATTTTCTGATGCCTTCTTCGATTTTGGTTGTCGGATTGTAATCGAGTAATTTTCGCGCTTTGGTAATGTCGGCAAAGGTTTGCGGAACGTCGCCCGGTTGCATCGGTTGGCGTTCAATGACGGCTTTTTTGTCGAGATTTTCTTCTAAAAGCGTTATCAATTCGCGCAATTCAACGGTGTCGGATTCGCCCAAATTAAAAATCTCGTGCGGCGTTTCCCGATAATCAATGGCGGCTCTGACACCTTGGATAATATCGTCAACAAAGGTGTAATCGCGCCGCGTCGTGCCATCGCCGAACATCTCGATTGGCTTATTGTCCGAAATCAGTCGCGCAAATTTATGAATCGCTAAATCAGGTCGTTGCCGCGCACCATAAACTGTAAAAAAGCGCAGACAAACCGTGCGAATCGGATAAAGATGCGAATAGGTATGACACAAAAGTTCGCCTGCTCCTTTGGTCGCTGCATAAGGCGAAATCGGTTGCGAAATTTTATCGTCTTCGGCAAACGGGACTTTGCTGTTGATGCCATAGACCGAAGATGATGAGCCAAAAACGAATTGTTCAACCTCAAATTCGCGGGCTAACTCCAACAGATTGAGCGTTCCGTTAATGTTCGTTTCGGCATAAAGTTTCGGTTCGGAAAGCGAAGGTCGAACACCTGCCCGCGCCGCTAAATGCACGATTACATCAAATCCGGTTTCGGCAAAGACTTCGCGCAATTTTTCCGCGTCGCAAATATCAACTTCGCGCAAAGTGAAGTTTGGATTTGATAGAAAAGCGGAAACATTAGCGCGTTTAGCTTCGGGCGCATAAAAATCGTTGAAATTATCAACCACAGTTATTTGCCAATCGCCTTCGTCAAGCAATCGCTCAACCAAATGCGAACCGAT
>JANOXW010000761.1:0-18426 GCA_031418635.1 Acidobacteriota bacterium | reverse complement strand
AAAAAAAAATCTGCAATTCCAACTTATCCAAAATATTACAAGGGAGTTATTTTTATGAATATTGCTGTCAAAGAGGTTTTATCCAAGGCTGAATCAAATGGTAAATACGATAAATTACCTGAAAATGGCGGTAAGTTAATTGTTTTGACCGCGCCGTTGACCGAAGCGATTGACCACGCCGGCTATTTTATTCAAATGGCGATGGCTTCGCTTCCGATTTGGCTTGAAGGTATTTTGAATCGCAAATATCCCGATTGGCGCAAGGTCGAACGCTATGAAGACGGTTCGGCAAAATATATGCCCGCCGGAGTTCGCCTTGTTGAAAAATCCCTTCAGCGGCAATACAGCAAAGACGACATCGTTTGCTGTTTCCCCGAAGACTTAGAAAAATTCGTTGGTCCGAACACGCGTGTCGTTGCCGTTTCGACGCATAATCCGTTGGGCGTAACATTTGCCGCCGGAGTTTATACTTCGATTTTCGGTTCATCGAAAATGCCGATCAATTCACACTATTCACGCCAATTATTTGAACAGATCAAAACTAATCCGCACCGCGATAATTACAAAGTAATCGTCGGCGGTTCAGGCGGTTGGCAGATTATTCAAACCGATATGTATGAAGAACTCGGAATTGACTGCATCGTTGACGGCAGAAGCGAATCGAACGACACGCTCGACCTTTTTGCCAAGGCAATTCGCGGCGAAGATTTGCCGAAAGAAATTGTCGTCAAACATCCGCAAGACCGCGATTCGATAATGTTTCCTGATACGCGAACGACTTTCGGCGTTGTCGAAATGACGACCGGATGCGGACGGCGTTGCAAATTCTGCGTTCCCGATTTGAATCCGCAAATTGATTTGCCGAAGGACAAAATAATGGACGCAGTTCGCGCAAATGTGCGCGAAGGAAATAAACAAATCTCGCTCGCCACGGAAGATATGTTCATTTGGGGACAAGTTCACACGGACACGCCGTTTTATTTTCCGAATCGTGAAGCGTTGGTTGATTTGTATAAAGACATCGTTGAAACGCCGGGCGTCGAACAGCACGTTTTGAGTCATTCGACGATTGCTCCGGCGGTCGTTGATCCGATAATGATCAAGCAACTTTCCGACATTCTTCTGCCGAAAAGTCCGATTCATTTTCCATATTTAAGCACGCATCCAGAGAAAAAAGCACTCGCGCCGTTGATCGGTCTGGAAACTGGTTCGATAAAAATGGCGAAAAAAATTATGGCAAGCAAAGCCGTTCCGTTTGCCATTGATCATTGGCAAAGCGTCGTTTTGGAAGGTTTGCGCGTTTTGAACGAAAATAACTGGTTTCCGGCGATGACTTTAATCATTGGAAATCCTGACGAAACCGACGAAGACATAATGGCGACGATTGATCTGGTTTATGAAATGGAACGTCGCGGACTGTTTGCGTTTCTGATTCCTTCGATCTTCACGCCGCTGCACGATACGCGAATGGAGATGGAAAAAGGCGTTACGCAGACCAAACAACTTTCGGAAATGCAGTGGCAGTTAATGATGAAATGCTGGAAAATGAATCTGCGTCCGGGACAATATAGTTGGTGGGGACCGACCGCATGGCGTATCGGTTCTATTGGAATGTGGCTTTATAAATTGCGTAAATTGAATGGTCCTAATTTCACTTATCCGCTTTTGATGTTTTCCGGCTTGCTTTCCGAAAAACGCCTCGAAAAAATGGGTAAAATTTATACGGGCAAACCGATTGAAGTAATGAATCGCAAAGAGTTATTAGCGACTTTGAAGCCCAAGCAACTGCAGTATCTGCGAGCCGACAATGGTGATTTGCCGGAAAGCTATTTAGCCGAACAAGATCAGGCTAAATTTGCCAAAGTTTAAGAGATTGTCCGCAAATAAATGCGAATGTTAAGGAATATTGTAAGATTCGCGTTTATTTGCGCGTAAGAATTTTTTGAATTTGAGTTTGATTGATTATTTTTCCGCTTTCATCAAGTGCCACTAATCGCCAACGCAGATTTTTTACCGCAAATCTTGTCCAGAACCACGACGGCGCACGATAATTTGTTACCGGTGAAAGCAACATTGCCGACATTAGCGAATTTTCCTGATCATCTAAAATTTCCAAACGATAAGCTATCGCACCTTCCAACTCTTTCCAACTAAAAACAAGTGGTTGATTGATCTCGACGGCTAAATCTTTATTTGGAATTTGAAGTGCGTTTTCTTCCCAATTCTTTTTTACATCTTTCCCGATAACGAAAAATTTAATTACCGGCATTGGAAAAGATGCCACCGCTCCGCTATGAACAACTCCATTTCCGACACCTAAAACTTGTAAATTGGAATCTGATTCTTTGTCGTCAGTCGCTTCGATTCTGAGCAGTAAAACATACTGACCTTCCGCTAAAGTCGGCACACGCTCATTCAGTTCAAGCGGTAGTTGAAATTTTCCGACGGGTGGCAAAAAATGACTAAAACGCGCAATTTGGGTATAGCGTTTTTGCGAACCGCGTTCCTCAATCGGCAAAATCGCTTCTGTCAGCAAATCTCTGTCTGACGGCGATTCTTCGCCCGGTTGGACGATTTCCCAACGCCCTTTTAATCTGCCCGTGCCATTATATTGGATTTCCGCCGTGATGCGCGGAAAAACCTCACCTGTTTTGACAAACAAGATCGGTGCGCCGTTTGGAGTTTTGAGTTCGACGTTGGTTAAAGCAAATGGCACACGCGCCCCGCCGCCGGTCATTCGGCAGGTAATATTGACAAATTGGTCGGGCTGTCCGTTAGTCGAAACAAACCGGCGGACATAAAAAAATCCCGCACTCGCGCCATTCAAAGCGGCTTGATAAGCACGGCGCACAACCGACGGCGGAATCGCCATAATATCCGTAAAACCGCTGTTGCCGCTTGCCGTTGAGCGATTATAACGCAACGGTAGCGAACCATAAATTGTTTCAGGGCGGCATTGCAATCCAAGCGCAGTCGGCACAGAAACGAGTTCACCGCACCAAATCGCTTCCGCCGGAACGTAACCTGATGGAATTTGTCCAAAGGTTAAAAAAACAGTTGTCGGATTTTGCGAATTGACATTTACGCCCGTCGGATTGACGCGAATACTTTGCGCCGAAGTCATCGTAGAACAAATCAATAAAATTGCGATGATTAAAGTTTTTCTCATATTTGCCTCTGTTTGTTTAGAAAAAGTTGAACGTCAAACCCGCGTTAAAAGTCTGCGCTTTGTTAAAATTGTTGACAAAAAACACGCGGTCAATCGTATCGCCGTAACGATTGGTGTAGCGAATAAAAAACTGTGCCGACATTTTTTTGAATTTTTCCTTGCCAAAACTAAATTGATAAGCCCATTGTGCGTCGAATTCGGCATTGCGCGAATCGTTTAAATTATTTGAATCACCCGCCAAAGTTACTGAAAAACCACTGCTGAAATTTGAATTTTTCAAAAATGGTGTTCGCCAAACGGCGCGTGTGCCAAAGCGAAACGTGCGGTCAATACGCGGTTGTTCAAAGTTTTTCTGGCTTTCCTGTGCCAAATCAAAATCCAAATCGAGCGCGGCATCCGGTTTTATGTTCAAGGTCAGCGCGTTTGCCACGCTCAAAAAATCGGCGAGTTCGCGTCCCGGTTGGCGATTGTCCTGAAAAGCGCGGTTGTAGCGATAGCCGACGCTCAACTTTTCGGACAGTTGCCATTGGGCGTTGAAGGCTTGGCTGTAATTTTGTTGGTCGGGAACTTGCGACGCATCGGCAAATTCGCCGTTGACGGGCAAAAACGCGCCGAACTGATGCGTGTGGTCGAAACTGTAAGAAACAACCGGTAGCCATTTTTTCGGCTTTTCGGGCGTAAAAAATGAATTCAGCGGAATCGCAAAAATCAAATTATTGCGGCGGTTTAAGGTTTTCAAAATCGAAGCAATGTCGTTTAGATTGTCGCGGTCGCGCAAATTTCCATAGACAAAATTGATTTCGCCAAAGTTTGCCGTAATTTCAAACTGATTTTGACGACGGTCGGCTTGCAACGATGCCGCGATACTGCGAAAAAGCGGTTGGATTTCTTCGTGCCGAAAAGTTCCCGTCAACTTTAATTTCTTTTCTTTCCAAATTTTTAAGTCCTGCAAAAAATCGAAACTGACCTCAAAGTAACGGGCGTTGCGCGTCGCCGGACGAATTGTCGTTAAATCAAAACCTTGGGCGAGATTCGGGTCAAACGGATTGGTAAATTTGCTTCGCGTAAAACCGGCTTCGTAACGCAGACGCTGGCTTTTGTCGCTTCCGATAATCTTGAAGCCCAAACCCAAACTTTTTTCCGCGTCGTTGATTTCGCCTTGATTAAAATTGCTCAAAGGCAGAAGCGAACCGCGAGTTACAGAAAATTCAAGCCGCAAACCGTTTGGGCGTTCCTTGAAAAATTCGCGGGCAAAAGTCGCGCTCAAAACGCTGTGTTGGCGGCGCGTGATGCCGATAAAATTGTCAAAACCGACAATCGAAGTGGCGTTGGCGGCGGCTAAAATCACCTCGTTTTGCTTGCCGACGGGAACGGTGACGGTAATTCCGCGGCTGGAAAAACTATTGATTAGATGACGATTTGAGCCGAAAGAAACATGACCGAGATTTATCTTGAAACGTCCTTTGCTCAGTTCAATCAGATAACTTGACAAATCAATGTTTGGAGCTTTTTCGCCAAGTTCGCCGAAGCGTAAAGCATTTTGCCGAAAACTCACGCCGACAAAATCGAATTTATTACTCAAACTCCAACCGCGCCGTGTAATTTTGAAAAGAATATTGCCTTGCCCATCAACGTCTGTGAATGGATTGCGTTCGGGCGCAGACTCACGCGGAAACGTCAAATTTTGATTTTGCCCTTTACCGTTGATTGATAAATTAGGCGTAAATTCCATCGCCCATTTGTCAGAATTTTCGGCGGATTTTGTTTCGTTTTGATTTTCGGATTTGCCCGTGGCTTCCGACGATTTTTCGGGTTGCGGCACAATGTCGGCGGCTTTTACTTTGAGCGAAAATTCGGCGAGCATTTTCCATTCGTTGTCGGACGCGACGAGATAAATTGTCAGTTTGCTTTCTCCAATCGGCAACGGCATCAAGCGCGGCGTGTAACTCAAAGTTTGCGGCGCAACCGAAAAAAGCGCGGAAACATCGGTTTCGCCGACGAAAATTGCCAGCCGACCTTCGCCTTCTGACAAAGCGCGGTTTAATTTTAGTTCGATTTTCTCGTTCGGCGCGATTTCACGCCCGACAAAATTCGGCGTGATTTCGAGTTTTTCGTCAGCGTGTTCGGCTTGCACGGTAAACGCGCCAATTACTAGCAGAGCTAAGGACAGAAGCCCAAGCGTCAGCGCGGGCGGAAATGCTGTCAAACAAGAATCCGTCCTTACTGAGGTGCGGGCTTCTGCTGCGTATTTGATGTGAATGCTTTTTCGATTTTTGCCGTTCATTACCTGCGCCTCCTGCCTTATTCAAAACATTTTTTGGTAAAACTTACGCTCGGTTTAATTTCGATAATGTCGTATTCGGTATTGTTCGAGATTCGCAGTTTCCAAACGCCTTTTTGTTTTGCTTCCGATACCGTAATGTTGTGGCTGAAATTAAGTCGCGGATTGCCGTTTGAGTTCATACCGTAGCCGATGAGCGTTTTGGCAATGCTGCCGTCCGGTCTGACAAGTTCAAATTTTAGCGGCAAAACCAGATTTACAAGACTGTCGAGCCAACTCGCCCGCACGACGATTACGCCCGGATGATTGAAAGAATCAGCGTTGCCGATATTTTTTGTTGTCTGACCGCCTTTTACAAGACTGATTGATTGTCCTTCAACGTCAACTGCGGTTGCCGTCGGGTCAACAAAACTGAACGTAATGTCGCCGAAAACTCTCGCCGTCGGTGCTTCGCCCGATTTACTGCGAACGCGCACTTGCCAAAACTTTTCGCAGCCGTGAACTTTGTTTTCGGCAGCGGCAATGTTGATGACAAGTCTTTTAGTAGTTTTTTCAGCCGTAATTTCACGCAAAGCCAATGTTTGGTTGGCGGCATCTTCGATTTCCACAACAATCGGAATCGCCGCATCGCCCGTCGTGCGATAGTTGACGGCGACGACGATTGCCACCTTTTCAGGCGGCGCGAAAGTGCGCGAATGACTGCGAAAAGTCGGATTGTCGCCGCCCGCGCCGAAGTCGAAAGTTTTAATGGAAGTTCCGGCAAAAATTTGAACGACGAAACCGCTTAAAATCAGCCAGCCGAAAATTGTCGCTTTTGCCGTAAGTTTGATTTCGCCGTTCATGGTTTTCTCCGTTTCTGCATCCCAAATATTTTTGTCGGTCGGGCGAAAGCAAATAGTTTCGCCCGACATCTCTTGCGGCATACTGTTTAGGTTAATTCGGACAATCAGGTGTGAGTTTAACTTTCGGGTCAATGTTCATCGTGTCGTCATTGGTGTTGTTAGTGATACGAATTTTCCACTGTCCGGGTGTGCAGACGAGAACTTGAAAAGTAATCTTCATTTTGTTGCCGGAACAGCACGGATTTATTTCGGCGTTTGAATAGCCGCTATCGCTGGCGACAACCGTTCCGCTCGGATTGATAAGTTCAAATTTCAGTTTAACCGGAAGCGGTCCCGGAACCGGTCCGATGGCGTGTAGCCAAGTTGCCGTTACGACGACTCTGCCTTGGTCAAGCCCGCCCGAACCGCCAATATTTTTCGTTACCGAATTGCCTTTGTTAAGACTGATTAAACCGCCTTCGACGCTAATGTCTTTGACCGCACTGCTGTAGGTCAAAACGATAGTGCCTTTGATGGCGACTGATGATTGACCGCTTGCCGGTTTAACCCGAACAATCCACGGCAGAGAACAGCCGCGACTGCTTTCCGTTCCGGTAACGGTCGCGGTTTGCTTTGCTCGCTTCGCCGTCGCGTTTTGCGTATCTGCCACCGGTCCTTCTTCGTCGGCGGTTGCGCCCGGTTTTTTCAGTTCAATGACAATCGGCACGTCGTTCGCCGCGCCCACATCACCTAAACGGTAATGTTCAACCGCCGCGCTTACGCCTACGCCGCACGGCACGGCAAAGGTGCGCTTGTTTGAAACCGAATTTGCCGTTCCCGCGCCGAATTCAAATGTTTTCGTGATACTTTCGGCAAACGCCGTGCCGACAGTTGCAAATGCGAGCAGAGCCAGAAAGCCCGACACTCGATTGATGTTTTTCAAAATTGTAATAGCGATTTTTTTCATTTTCTTATCTCCTCGTTAATTTGTTTTTTAGCAAGAGTGTGTTTTGCCAAACTTCCTGCTTTCATCTTTAACTGGCGGGAAACGCAAAAATGTGTCGGATTATTATTTCCGAAAGGTGAAATTGTAATTATTTATTTCTTCGAGTTGTCCGTCGTCGGTTGCGCCGCTCACCGTCAATTCGTAAGAGCCTGAAGCTAACGCGCCTCTTCGGACATAGAGCGCAAGCGGTTTTTGCAGAGTTTTTTCGCTGACGGCGATTTCCCGACTCCAAACGAGGTCGCCGTCCGAAGCGTGAATCTCGACGCGATATTTAATAAAATTTTCCGCGTTGTTATAGACGACGCGCAGACGGATATTTTCAGCCTTACGCACTCCCACAATCAACGGTTTGTCCGCGCTCTGCATCGGTGGCAAAAGATTAAAAGCCGGAATCGGTTTTGACTCGACAGGCGGCGCGGTTTGTCGCTTTTCGCGCTTTTCTAAATTCGGTTTTTGCACGGGTTTTAATAATTGTTTTTGAGTCGCATTTGCGTCCGGCGGATTTTCGCTGGTCAGCGGCAAAGCCACAGATAAAGACGATTTTGACGAATCGGTAATCGGCGTTGGATTTTGGATTTCGATTTGTGCGATTTGATTGTTTTTGGGCGAATCCACCAGCCATAAACCGCCGAGTAAAATTAAAATAGCAATCGTCGCCAAACCGCCCGCCCAAGCCAAATTCGGAACACGGAAAAGATTTTCAAACCGTTGCCAAAAAGAATGATTCGACGCGGCAACAAAGCCAACTTTTTCTTTTTCGGCAAAAGTTTCGGTTTGTAAAATCTGCGTCAAGCGCACTGCTTCGCGCCGCCTTTCGGAAATCAAAAAGTTGCGCTCAAAATTCTGCGTCTGCCGGAAATCGAGTTTGCCGCCAACATAATCGTCAACAAGCCCGTTTTCCACCGCGTCTAAAAAACGGCTGTAATCTGCGTCGGTAAAAAAACGCTCTTCTACCGCGCTTTGCTCTGGTTCGGAAAGTTCACCGAGAAAATAACCGATTGCTTGTTTTTGTTCTGTAAATTCTCGCGTCATCAAAAATTTGCCTCGTCTAAAATTTTTCACACTACTGCGCTCACTTATAACTGGCGAAATCGGCAAAAATGTGTCGCTAAATGGTTTGTTTTTTAAAATCTCTTGCAATCAAAGTTTTTAATTTGTGCGCAGACGGACGGCGCGGCTTCGCAGCGCGTTTTGTGGAATGCACAATTTTTCCGCCAATGCCTGGCGAGTTTCGATTTTTTTACGCCCGTCGCCTTGATAATAAGTCAAAATCAATTCGCGGTTTTCGGCGGATAAATCGCTCAAACACCGATTTAAACATTCAAACTGCAATTCGGTTTCGTCCGTTTCGGTTGGCAAAATCTCGGTTTTCGGCTTCATTTCGCTCAACGCTTTTTGTTGGCGCGTTTGTTTTTTATAAAGTTCCAGCACAAGCATCCGCGCCACGCCGTAAGCATATTGATTGACGTTTTCGATTTTCTCGCCCGCGTCGAGTTTTCGCGCCAAACGATTACAAACTTCATCCGCCGTTTCTTCCGCTTCGGAAAATCCGCGCCCTTCAAAAAACCGCACGAGATTGCGACGCAGAAGCAAATATTTTTCGCCCGATTGCTCGCGGTTTGTATCTAAAGACCGAAGAAGTTTATCGAAAGCCGCCGCCGTCAAAACCCATTTCGGCTGATTTTCTTTGGCTGCCGGCGGCTGATTCGTTTTTTCGAGTAGCGATTCGGCGCAAATCAGAAGATGTCTGCCCGCCGTTTCCTGAAAATGGATTTCGCCCGCTTCGACGCGGCGCAAAATTTCCAACGTGGCAATGTCGAAGCGCGAAACTACTTGGTCAAGCGTCAACATTTCGACATATCGTTCGCAGTTTCGACAAAAGCTATGAAAAACCTCGTTGCTTTTCCCGCGCACGATAAAAATTTCGCGGCTTTCCGTCGTGATTAAAATTTTCTTTGCATTTGTCATCATTTGGTTTAGAATGAAGCTAGACGAAAACAATCAATCTGCTAAATCAGCTACTCCGCCAAAGCGTTCAATGGTTCTTTCGTTGATAATTTGGCATTTAATCCGAAGGCGAGAGAGAAGTCTTGAACTTTTTCTCCATTATTTCTCCATTATTTCTCGGAGATGTTTATGAGTAATAAAACCAATGTTTTAAGAGAATTTGGAAAGTTTCGGCTGGATGCGGAAAAGCGCGTTTTATGGTTTGAAAATAAGCCGGTCAATCTGGCTTTGAAGGAAATCGAGTTGCTTTGCGTGTTGACCGAAAGCGGCGGTGAGGTTTTTACGAAAAACGAACTGATGAACAAAGTCTGGCACGACTCGTTTGTCGAGGAAAGCAACCTTTCGCGCCATATTTACGTTTTGCGAAAGACGTTCAAAGATTTTGGCGAAAGCGAAGATTTGATTCAAACAGTGCCGCGCCGCGGCTATCGTTTTGCGGGCGAAGTGCGCGAGATTCAGAATGGCGAACTCGTTATCGAAAAGCGCACTCAGACGCGAACGCTGATTGAAATTCAAGATGAAAACTCAGAAACTCCGATATTAACGGACGGGCGACAGCCAGGAAGAAACAAAAAATCAAAACTAAGCCGTTTTTTTTCGCCTGTAACAATAGCAATTTTGCTAATTGCGCTGGTTGGAGTTACTCTGTTTTTCGGTTATCGAAATTCCCAGCCCGAACCTTCTGATTCCGAAATCAAATCAATCGCCGTTTTGCCGCTCAAATCTTTTGCCGCCGATACGGGCGACGAATCTTTGCGGATGCGAATCACGGACGCGCTGATTACACGACTCGGCGGTTTTGATAAAATCGCCGTGCGACCGACTAACGCCGTTTTGCCATTCGCCGGATCGGAAAAAGACGCACTCGAAATCGGAAAAACATTGCAGACGGATGTGGTTCTCGACGGCAGAATTCAACAGGAAAACGAACGGGTGCGTGTTACGCTCCAACTTATTAACGTCGTGAACGGCAAGCAAATTTGGGCGGAGCAGTTTGACGGACAGGCGAATCGAATTTTGAGTTTGCAAGACGCAATTTCCGCCAAAGTCTTACAAGCGTTAAATCCGAATCGTCAAAAAACATTAGAATTAGCAGCGCGTCCAACGGAAAGTACCGAAGCCTACGAAGCCTATCTGAAAGGTCGCTATTTTTGGAGCAAACGTAGCGGCGAAGCATTATACAAAGCCGTCGAATATTTCCAGCAGGCAATCGCGCTCGACTCGCAGTTTGCGGAAGCCTACGTGGGTTTAGCCGATACGCAGTATTTACTGTTTGATTATAATTTTGAAGTAACGGCGGAAAATGTTGCCCGCGCCAGAGAAAATCTGCACCGCGCATTGTCATTGAAACCCGAACTCGCCGACGCTCTGGCGACGCTCGGAACGATGCAGATGACTTACGATTGGGATTGGAGAGGCGCGGAAAAATCTCTGCAACAGGCAGCCGAGTCTGCGCCGAATTCGCCGACGGCACGGATACGTTACGGCGCATTGCTGGTGAGATTACGGCGTTTCGACGAATCTCAAACCCAATTTGAACAAGCCATCGCGCTCGACCCGCTTTCGATTATCGGAAACACGAATCTGGGAATGGTTTATTTTTGCAAAAAAGATTTTGCCGCCGCCGAACGACAATTCAGAAAAACTTTAGAATTTAGCGATAAATTTGGTTCGACGCATTGGCTGCTTTCGCGCTGTTTGTGGCAAATGGGAAGAAAAGACGAAGCGATAAAAGAAATCGTGCGCGGCTTGGAACTGGACGGAAACGAACCGCTTGCCCGGCGGCTTGAAGAAAAGGGGCAAACCGGCACCGCGGATGATGTTATTCGCTTGCTGTTGTTTGAATGGCGGGAAAATCCGCCGGGAACAAACCCGCATAATTTGGCTTATCTTTCAACAAATGTGAACGACCGTGAAAAAGCCGTTTTCTGGCTGGAAAAATCTTTTGAAGAACATCATCCTTGGACGACTTGGATTATCGCCGCGCCCGAATTTGAAACACTACACTCAGAACCGCACGTTCAGGAAATTTTGCGAAAGATGAATTTAGCCGAATGAATATTGAAACTGTCATTTCAAAAATCTCAAACCTAGTAATCGGTCAGTAAATTAGGCACAATCAACCGCATTTCTAAGTGAATTTATCAGTTATCATCTCTCACCTATTACTTATTCCGAAGCAATCATCTGAATAGATGAGAGGTGATAGATGATAGATAAGCAAGTAATCAAATATAATGAGATATAATGTCGCCAAACAGTAGAACAGACTTTAGTCTGTTCATCGCTTGATTACTGTGTGGACGTGAACAGACTAAAGTCTGTTCTACTTTCATTCTGCCACAAAACTTTTGCTTACCTACTTAATAGATAAATTCTCTCAACCGATGCCTTTGCAATTGCCCTAGACCGATTGCTTTACTACATTAATGAATTTGAATTGTAAGAAAATTCTTGCTATGTTACTTGTTTGCCTTTTTTGTAAAGGATTCGTTCATTCGCGCTATCAAAACTACTTTATAATTCGAGATTTTATGACTACAAAATTTGAAGATTTTTTAAATAAATTTAATGAAACCGATTGGCTAAAATCATTGGACGCACTTCTTCCAGCCATTAGTGAAGTTGACCGCACGGCGACGCAAATCTGGTTTCGCTTTTATCCGCTGGCTTTATACGACTATTTGCAAAGCGCGGAGGACAAAGAGAAAGCCGTGCAAAAATTTGTGATGCAAGGCAATTACGAACTGAAAAATCAGATTGATTCGTCGCACAAATTTCTTTACGGACATCGTTTTTGGAAGGAAACTAAAGACGCGATTGAAAAACGCGCCACATCTTTTAACTCCGAAACCGCAAATTTGGAAGTTGAAATAAAAGAAATCGCCAAAACCGCCGCCCAATCTGCCAAAGTAGATGTTTCGTTGCTTGTCGGAATTACTACCGTTGGTTTGATGACGCTTCGACAAACCGGTTTCGACGCTTTCAAAGCCGCCGAGGGAAAAATCTATATTGACAAACAGCACGCCAAACAATCAGCCAAAGATGTTTTAGCCAGACGCGCCAAAGACGATTCGCAAGGCATTCTCGGTTTTCTGAAAACGATTGATAAAAATTGGACAGTGGTTTATGACGAAAATTCCGGCGGAGCGCGTTTCAAATTGTTTAATGAAGAAGAACTCGCATCGGGTTCAGCCCGCGACCAATCGAAAAACTGGCGCGAAATTGATGCAAGATGCGGCGAAGGCGTGATTCCCGTCGAATGTCGTTCGGCAAGTTGCGGAACTTGTTGGGTTGGCGTAATCGGCGGTGCGGAAAAATTGTCGGACGTGGCGCGACTCGAACGCAAACAGATGAAAGTTTTTGGCTACAATCAAGGCGATGAACCAAAACCGTTTATGCGTTTGGCGTGTCAGGCAAAAGCCTACGGCGCGGTTTCCATCGTCATTCCACCCTGGAATGGCGTTTTCGGCAAAAAGATTTATGGCAATATCGAAAACGTAGTCCTCGAACCCGCAACTACTTCTGCCGTAAAACTACGCGAAACAATTGCCGGCGCAATCGAACCGAAATAACTACAAATTGGGCAATGAAAAAAGAAATCACCATCAGTTTAGATTTTGAAAATCGCGCTGTTGCCGAAGGTTTTAGCTTTATTGCGGGCATTGATGAAGTCGGGCGCGGATGTTTAGCGGGCGCAGTTGTCGCGGCGGCTTGTATTTTGGATTTATCAAAACCGCTTCCCAAAGGTTTGAACGATTCTAAAAAGCTATCGGCGAAAAAGCGTGAACAAATTGCCGAAGAACTTCGGGCAAACGCGCTTGCCTTTTCAATCGGACAAGTCGAAGCCGACGAAATAGATCGCATCAATATCTTGGAAGCAACCAAAAAAGCGATGCGTCTTGCCATCGAAAATCTGCAACCGCAAGCCGATTTTCTGCTGATTGACGCGCTTCAACTCAAAGACGTTTCACTGCCGCAAAAAGCCATTATCAAAGGCGACGCAACATCTGCTTCGATTGCCGCCGCTTCCATCATCGCCAAAGTTTATCGTGATAATCTGATGGCGGAATTCGATAAAATCTATCCTGTTTATGGTTTTGCAAGACACGCCGGTTACGGCACAAAAGCGCATTTTGAAGCGTTAAAAATTCACGGCGCGTGTCCGCTGCACCGCAAAAGTTTTCGCGGAGTTTTGTAAAACCACACTGCGAAAACTACCTGATTCTGTGTCAAAGCGGAAATCTTTGCGGTAACTCAGATGGTGTAATTTGGCAATGGCGCGAACTTGATCAAGTAATTTGTCATTTTGTTGCGGATTTCAATAATCGAGTGTATAAATAATTCCTTGTAACCATTAGTTAGATTGCCTCTTTTTGAAAATGAGCGAGCCAAATAAAGAACAAAATCAAATTGTCAGTCGTAACTTGAAGACGCTTATCAGAGGCTTAAATCAAAATGAGTCAACCGAAACATATAAAAGTTACAAAGTTTTGTATCAAATTGGCGCGGCAACTATTCCGCAGATTCGTGATGTGTTGTTGAAATTTGATTGCTCAAATGTTAAGTATCCGAATGAAATTCGCTACGTTGCAGGTTTAGTCAATCTGGTTCACGATATTGACGAAGTTGAAGCAAATAAAATTGTCCAAAGATTGAAAAGAGGCGGTTGCAATGTTGCGTTAACACAAATTCTTAATTCGATTTGTAAATTTACGCTTGAAGACTACATTAGTTACAATGTTTGCGGGATTGAAATCTTCGAGCATCAGAAACTTGCTACCAAGCAAAATGTAAGAATTAAACTTGAGCAATGGTTGAAGAATATTCCGAGCAACGACTTGCGCGAGATTGAACGGATTTATATTCTCAGGCAAGAAGATTTAGAAAATCTTGGAAACTACAAGCCGATACTTTACAGCATTAACATTGCTTGGATAAATTGTTCGCCACGCTGGAGTCCGGTATCTTGGGTAGATAATTTTATAATCGAGAATACTTTGTATCACGAAATCGGTCATCACGTTTATCGGCATAAGTTCGGACAAGAACCAACGCAAGAGAAAGAAGCCGAAGATTACGCAGACAGAATTATGATGAACAGTAAGCATTTGATTTTTAGAGCAATTCGCTTACTCAAGGCGTAATAAAACAAAAGATTTAATCAAGGCAAGTAACAAAATCTTCTTGCACAAATCTCAAAAATCAATATAATAATCCACACTTTAGTTTAGTTATTTCCTAAAACGCATTTCTTTCCAGCTTTATGCGAAAAACGAAAAAAAACGACAGGAATTTTTCCGTCTTTATATTTAATTTCAAGGAGAAAATAATGAAAAAAACGCTTTTGCTCGTAACCATTTTGCTTATTCTGACGACTGTTTTGACGGCGCAGAATTCGTTTAAGAATCTTGCCGGTTCAGCCGAAGAGATGAATTCGATGCGCTTGCCGGATGTGAAAACTCTGGGCGTGAAATCGAAAGCCGCCATGCTTCCGATTCGGTTTCAGAACGGAAAAGCCGTCTTTGATATTCCGGTAGAATCTACTGCTAATCTGCGTCTTTCGCTGCTTGCGCCGAACAGTGCAGATTGGCAAATCAATGCTTCAAACGAAGGTAACAAAAACCTGGATTTGCGTAATAATCCAGAAATGGTCGAACGCCGCGACGGTGAAATCGGCTTGGACGGCGTGAAATTTCCGGCGGAAGTTTTCAGTTTCAATGGCGTTAAAGCAGGAAATTGGCAAATCCGTGTTTCCGCGCCGGATAAGTCAAATTTCCGCGATGGCGCAACGGTCGGATATTTGGTCGTTTCCGACGATTCGCCGTATCAACTTTATACATACATTGATACGAACCAAACATTAGTCGGCAAAAACATCGGCATTTTTACGAGTGTTTTCGATAATTCGAGCGAAAGAAATTCGGCAATTCCGGTTGCAATCGAAGGCGTTGTCAAAAGCATCGAAGGCGAAATTCGTCTGCCAAATGGCGCAATGCAAAAGTTGAGTTTTAAGGGCGACGAAAACGGAATTTTCGGCGGAAATTTTGTTCCGCCAACAGCCGGACAATATTCGATTCAAATCACGGTTCGCGGAGTTTCACCGAAAGGCGAAGATTTTATCCGCACCGGCGAACAGCTAATTCAGGTTTTGGGCGACAATATTCGTTTGGGAAGAGCGAATTTTACTAATTTGCTGGACGAGACAAGAATGCAGGTCAACATTCCGGCAGACGGTTTGGAAGGCGGTAGAAAAGTAGTTGCTTACGGTGAAATTTGGGCGCGAAATTCAAACGGCGAACAATCGCCCGTCGCGTGGATTAGTGGAATGAGCGTCGCGGAAGGCAAAGGTTCAAAAACAAATCTGCCCTTGGTTTTAGACGGTCGCTGGCTTTCAAACGCCAATGCCAAAGATAGTTTTGAACTCCGAAACGTTCGGATTCAAGACCCTGATTATTTCGTAACGCTGACAACTGCCGAAAAACTTTCTCTGGCAATTCCGGCAATTCCCGAAGATGCGAGAAATTTTAGAGGCGAAATTTCGGATGAAATGCGGACAGGCAAACGTCCTGCCGTCGAACCGAATGCGGTCGGTGGAAAATTGATGCTTGTTCACGGATATTGCGCCGGCGGAAATCCTTTTCCGATTTCGCAATTTTCAAATGCGATAGCTTTTAGCGATCCCAATCAAAGTCGCACACACGATCAATTTGCCAATCTGATCAGAAATTTCGGCGCATCATATCCAAGTTTCGGAATCGTCGCGCACAGTCAAGGCGGCGCGGCATCGCTTCATCTTTACACATATTATTGGAGTGGTTTGGATTCGGCAACGGGTGGTTCGCGCCTGATTCAATCGGTCGGAACGCCGTATCAAGGCACAGCTTTAGCGGGAAATCTCGCGCTTTTAGGTCAAGTTTTCGGCGCGGGTTGCGGCTCTAATTATGATATGACTTATAGCGGTGCGGCTTCGTGGCTTTCGGGCATTCCGAGTTGGGCGCGGGCAAAAGTTCATTATTCAACCACTTCGTTCACTGACGTTTGGTATCGTTACGATTACTGCAATGTCGCTACCGATTTATTTTTGAACGATCCTGATGACGGAGTTGTCGAAAGATCCTACGCACAACTGCCGGGCGCGAACAATCGCGGACACAAAACCGGTTGGTGTCACACAAGCGGAATGCGCGATCCGGCGCAGACTTCGGATTCAGCAAGAAATTCCGAAATGAATACTAATGCCGCAAGGTAGCAGAAATTAATTAACAGGGATGAAGAAGATGAAGAGGATAAGAGAAATAATAAAGTTTTTTATCCTCTTTATCTTCTTCATCCCTGTTAATTTTCTTAAAAGAAATACTCACCGCAAAAGGCTAAATCGGCGCGTCCGGTGATCATCATTTCATCATCTTCACGCCAAACGGTTTCGGTTGTTCCGCCCGGCGCGTGAACAGCAACTATTCTGCCAGTTTTGTCGGTAAAAGCCGAAGCAACCGCCGCCGCAATCGAGCAAGTTCCCGACGAAGAGGTTTCACCTGCGCCGCGTTCCCAAATGCGAATTTCGATATTTTCGCGGTCAATTATTTTGACGAAAACGACATTTGTTCTTTTGGGAAAAATCGGCGCAACTTCGATTTTACTGCCAAACCGCCGCCAATCAATTTGACCAAAATCTTCTAAAAAGATAACCGCCACCGGATTTCCGACATCAACAAAAGTAAAGCGAACAGCCATTTCTTCACTTGGAATCAGCAACCCAAATTCTTTGCTGTCTTGCTTTTCATTTATAGATGTTTTGGGCAAATCGAATTTCGGTTGACCGAGTTCGGCAAGAAACCAATAGGTAAAATTATCTTGTTTGAGAAGTTCGTAGGATTTGATTCCGCTTTTTGTTTTTAGTTTGAGCGAAGTTTCCCGCCACAGATTTTTATAGTAAAGATACGCTACCGCACAACGAGTTCCGTTGCCGGAAAATCCGGCTTCACTGCCATCGGGATTGATGATGCGGCAGTTATAATCTGCCGTTTCGTTGTCCAATTGTTCCAAAACTGCGATACCGTCGCCACCGATTCCGGTGTTTCGATGACAGATTTTTTTTGTAAATTCGCCAATGTTTTTTACATTAGCGAGTTCACTCTTTTCGATAACAATATAATCATTGCCGAAGCCGTGTAGTTTGCAAAACTTAATTCTCTTCATAAAATTATTTCACCACAGAGTCACAGAGAACGCAGAGATTTTAAAGTAATTTTATAAATTTAACTGATTTGATTTTTGTAAAAGTATTTCATTTTTCTCTGTGGTGCAAATTTAGTTTATTTCCGCGCCGCCGGAATGATTTTCAAAGTTAATTGCTGACCGCCGCGCACGACGATAATTTCGTATTCTTCGCCCGCTTTCATTTCGCCGAGAACGAAAACGTAATCAGAAATGTTGCGGATTTCGCGTCCAGCCATTTTTACGATTTTATCGCCTGCTAAAATTCCGGCTTTGGCTGCCGGCGAATCGTCGCGCACAGCATCAAGCAATAAACCGTCGTTTGTGCCTTCCGCATAACTCGGCACAGTTCCCAAAGATACATTAAAACCGCGCCGACCTTCGCCCGTTCCCGAAGATTTAGCAACTGTATAAGTCGGACGTTTCGGATTTTGATCAATCGCTTTGATGATTGCGCTGACGAAATTCTCTACTTTCAGCAAACCGGCATAATTGATTTTATCGGCTGTATCGGTTGGTTTGTGATAATCACTATGCGTTCCCGTGAAAAAGAAAAGCACGGGAATTTGCTTGCCGTAGAATGATGAATGGTCGCTTGGTCCAAAACCATCTTCGTTAAGTGCAAGAATAAACGGACTTGACCGCGCAATTTCCTCGTATCTTAATTTAAAGTTATCCGATTCTGTTAATTGATTTATAACAACCTTGCCTTTGTTAGCTTCTATAGCTGTATATACTGCTTCAGCCATTTTTCCTTTTGCTACGGTTCCTCTCAGTGTAACTTTATCGGCAATTGTTTCAACCACAACGCCGTTAAATCCTTTTTTCTTGAGCGCACTCTCAATAGCATCTTTTGTTGTGGCTTCAGTCGGCGGATTGGTGGATTCAATTAAACTTTTCCATTCGCTCGCCGTGCCGATTCCGC
>JANOXW010000760.1:0-7897 GCA_031418635.1 Acidobacteriota bacterium | reverse complement strand
ATTATTTTCATAGGGTTCTCCTTTGACCGAATCAAGCTATTTTACAACAATGCGTCAACTAAGCGGAATTCTCTGCGGTGCTTTGACCCAAATATCTTCGGCAAACCAAAGCCCGATTAAAGCAGAATCGTAAAGCCGTCTTGCTTAAAATGATTATCGTGCGTCAAAACTTCTTGGATTTCGCGCTCGCGCATCAGCGACATCGAAATACAATCGGTCAAACTGTAGCCTTTGTCGAGACGGTTTCCGTAAAGTTTCAGACCTTGCAAAAATGCTTCGTGCGTGTGAAAAACGACTTCGATGAGAGAACCGTCTAACGCTAATGTTACAAATTTGGTAACGGCTTCGCGCATTTCCGGCGGAAACTCGGCGAGATAATTGAGCAGTTCAATCAAAACCGTTTCAGTTGTGATAAGCCGTTTGCCTTTGAGATACGGTTCGACTTCGAGCGCGGCTTTGTGCCATTGGTCTTTTGGGTTAAGCCGCGCCACCAAATAGAGAGTGTCAACAAAAATTTCGTCCGTCATTTTTTCGGTGCGCCGTAAAGATAATGGTCAAGATTGGCGGAAGCGTCTTCGGGAAGTTTTTCCATAACTTCGGTCGGAACATCCTTAAAACACTCGTCAATCAGTTCGCCCAAAGTTTCCGGCGATTTTCTTTTCTTACGCAAGTTTTGCATATAAGTTAAAACCCGCCGCATTTCATCTTCGGAAAGAACGCGAACTTGCTCTTGAATGGTTTGTTGTAAATTAACTGACATAAAATTTTCTCCTACAAACGAAACTATTTTACAACATCGCGTCAACTTAGCGGAATACTTTGCGGTGTTTTCACCTAAATATCTTCCGCAACCAAAGTTCGATTTTATTCTTCATTTGCCAAAGACGCTCTGATGTCCGAGATTTTCAAAAACAGATGAAATTCGTTATGCGGCGAAGGTTGAAAGCCGAGTTTTTCGTAAAAGTTTTTCGCCGTTTCGTCTTTGGCGTGGACTAAAACTGCTCGCAACCCTGCGATTTCGGAAGCGCGGACGGCGCGGAGCAAAGCATCGCGCATCAAGGCTTTACTCAAACCTTTGCCTTTTTCGCTGACATCAATTGCCAAACGCGCCAGCAAAATTACGGAAATCGGATATTTCCCCAAACCTGCCGAAATTTCCGCGGTTGCTTCTTCAAATAAGACTGAACCGAAAACCAATGTGTAATATCCGACAATTCGATTTTCTTCGGTCGTAACAACGTAAGTTCGCGCCGCGTCTTTTTTCTGATTTTGCAGAGCGTATTTTTTCAAATAATCGTTCAAAGGCTCGACTCCGCAATCAAACGAAGCGCGGTCTTGGAGTTTGTCTAAAGGTTTTGTTTCCATCAAACCTCTTCCGAAAAAAGCTGACGAAGCGCGGGAATTGATTTCGGCGGTTCGTCCAAAGCCGCTAAAAATTGTTCGTATTTCTCACGACTGACGACAAAACTAGCGTTGTCCATTTCCAACGCTTCGGCAGCTTCAACAGCATTTTCCAACACGAACTCGCTGATTGTTTTATTGCTTCTTGTTGCGGCACGAGCAATCAAATCTTTCTGTTTCGGAGTTGCTCGAATGCTAAAACGAGTCGCCCGATTTTCTTTGGTTGTAATCATATTTCAAATTTCCTCTAACAAAATGTGGACGCACATTGTCCACCCAAATTATCTGCCGAAAATTAGTTTCTGTCAAACTTTTCAACTCAACGGAATCCGTTGTGGTGCTTTGACCCAAATATCTTCGGCAAACCAGAGTCCGATTAAAATTAAAATTCCTGCCGCGGCGAAAGCTAAAGATTGCCCGACAAGCAGTAAAAACAAGGGCAAAGTGTTGCCGACGAAAATCATTCCGAGCCAGAATTGGCGGCTGAATTCGCCGCTTGTAATCATTTTGACGGTTTTGTGCGCGTCTTCGGTGGTGTGCGTGGTCGTTAGTTCGATTGCCAGCGTGATGAGATGGAAAATCAGCGTGCTAATGGTTAGAAAGTTCAAGACCATTCGGAAACCGATGTTGATATTCAAAATCGGGCTTGCAATCAAAAAGACGGCAAAACCTGCCATGAGCGAATGGATAATCATATGCAAGCCGAGCATCGGTGATTGCCAAAAGTCGCGTCCTTTGGCTTGCGCGAAAAGAAACGCCGTATAAACTGCCGAAAGCAAGGCGAGAATGATTCCAAGCGGTTCGATAAATTTCAAAATTCTTTCATAACCCGCAAACGAAGCAATCAGCCAGAGCGTTAAAATTCCGCCGTAAGCGGTGATGATGTATGCGCCGCGTGAGAGCCACGATTTGAATTGCGGACGGAAAAGGACATTTAAAAATCTATCAGGGCGACCTAAATCCATAATCAGCAAAATGCCTGTAATTGCGAGAAAAATAAACGCGACGATTGCGCCGAATTGTTTAACTGACGGCGGAACTTCCATAAAAAAGCCGAGCAAAATCGGGACAAAAAACGCGCCTGCCGCAATCGCTTTGGTTAGAATATACGCCGAAACTTCCCAGCCCCAAAGAACGCCTTTGTTTGGTGCGTCATAAACTCTTCGTGCTTTTTTTCGCGGCTCGATTTGGACGAACGTTTGTTTTTTGACTTCCTCTTTCAAAGGCGATTGAGCGATTCTGTCTTCAGCGTATTTGGCGAAGTGTCCAACGCCTGTCGCTTGGCTCGACCACATATAATCGGTTTCGGTGTTGGCTTCGGTCGGATTGAGCGAAACTTTGTCGCCGTCAATGTAGAAAAGTTTCGGATTTGTGCCTTTTTCGGGTTTGCGGACGGAAACGGTTTCACGCGCTAAGAGTTTGGAAATTTCGGTTTCGGGATTGTCCATATCGCCCGAAATAATCGCGTGTTCGGGACAAACGACGACGCAAGCCGGTTCTAAACCGATGTCAACGCGATGTGTGCAGTAATTGCATTTCGACGCGGTGTGACCTTCCGGCTCCATAAACAGCGCGTCATACGGACACGCCTGAGTGCAGGCTTTGCACCCGATACAACGCCGATTATCAAAATCAACGATGCCGTCTTCGCGTGTGTAAAGTGCGGTTGTCGGACAGATTTCGACACACGGCGCATCGGCGCAATGATTACAGCGCATCACCGAAAAAAGTCTGCGTGTGTCGGGAAATTCGCCTTTTTCGATGTATTTTACCCACGTCCGATTTACGCCAACCGGAACTTGATGCTCCGATTTACAAGCCACCGTGCAAGCGTGGCAACCGATACATTTGCGGTTATCTATGACAAAGCCAAAGTTCATTATTTATTTTGTTTCCAAAGAAATGTTGGTTTGAGAATAGTTTGATTAAACTTCATTGTCAAAACTGTTTTTAAACTTCAAATTTACCAAATAATCCGAGATTAATCTGTGTTAAAATACCTGAATTACGCTAATTTGCGCGAATAATAAGAGAAATCAAATGTTTTAAAATACCAAACAATCTAAACAAATAGCGTGAAATAAAATTGATTTTTATTCGCATTTATTCGCGCAGATTCGCGGGCAAAAAGTTTTTATTTTACAGGTAAATGCTCATTCAAATAGCGAGTCAAAAGCGAATACAAGTGCCTCGTCGTGTTTTCGCCTTCAAAAATTCCGTGCGTTCGGTTTGGATAAGCCATCATCGTGAATTGTTTATTTTGTGCAATCAATTCATTTATCAAGGTTTCCGTGCCTTGATAATGGACGTTATCATCGCCCGTGCCGTGAACGATGAGCAAATCGCCCTTTAAGTTTTTGGCAAAAGTTATGGGCGAACCGTTTGTGTAATCTTCGCCGTTTGCATCGGGCAAACCCATATAGCGTTCTTGATAAATCGTGTCATAAAAACGCATATTCGGAACGGGCGCGACCGACATTCCCATTTTATAGATGTCGGGATAACGAAACATCGCGTTCAATGTCGAAGAACCGCCGCCGCTCCAACCCCAAATTCCGACTCGCGTTGCATCAATAAACGGCATGTTAGCGGTCATTGCTTTGACGGCGTTTGCCTGATCTTGCGATGAAATAACGCCGATTTTTCGATAAATGCTTTTGCGCCAAGCACGTCCGCGAGGTGCGGGAGTTCCGCGATTGTCAACGCTGGCAACGATATAGCCTTGTTGCGACAACATCGTGAACCATAAATAATCGGTATCGCTCCAAACATCCAAAACGGTTTGTCCGGCAGGTTCGCCATAAACATAATACAAAATCGGATATTTTTTGTTCGGATCAAAATTCGGCGGTTTCATCATCCAACCGTCAAGCGTTACGCCTTCACCGATGTCAATTTTGAAAAATTCCTGTGCGCCTTTTTTGAGATTATCAACTCTCGCTTGCACTTCGGCATTGTCAACCAGCGTCCGCAGCACGGTTTTATTGGATACATCAACAAATTCAAATCGCGGAACTTTGCCAAATGACGAATAAACGTGCATTGCCCAACGACTGTTTGGCGAAATATTGTAAGAATTCCAGCCTTTTTGTGTTTCGGGCGTAATCTTTTCGATCTTTCCGCTGCCGTCTAATTTCGTGCGGAAAAGATTACGCTGGGCGGCATTTTCGGGCGAAGCGATGTAATAAAGCCAGCCGTTTGGAGCGTCAACCGATTGAATATTTTCCACATCAAAATTGCCGACCGTAATAAGTTTAGAGTCTTTTCCATCACGCGAAACCTTATAAACGTGCCGCCAACCGTCGCGTTCGCTCGACCACAGAAAACTTTTGCCGTCATCGAGCCAAGTCATTTTCGGAATATCAACATCAACCCAAGCCTCATCTTTTTCGGTCAAAACCGTTCGGACATTTCCCGTTTTGGCACTGGCAAACATTACCTGATTCGTATTTTGCAAACGATTGAGATGTTGCAAAACTAACTCATCTGAATTGTTCGCCCAATCCATCATTGCAATATAATTTTGTCGCAAATCGCCCGGCGTATTCATCCAAATTGTTTCGCCGCCGTCGGCATTTATTACGCCGACGCGAACCGCCGCATTGGTCGTTCCCGCTTTCGGATAAGGAATGTAAGTCAATTTCGGATAGAGGGCTTCGGTGTCATTTATCAAAATAAAATCTTTAATTCCGCTGGCATTAAATTGCCAATAAGCGATAGATTTGCTGTCAGGACTCCAACGCCAGCAATCGCGTAGAGATAATTCTTCTTCATTAACCCAATCGGAAGTGCCGTTTATCAGAGTCTTTGTGCTGTCTTTGGTCAGTTGAACAATTTTCCCGTCAGTTAAATCTTCAACATAGATATTATTTCCCCGCACATAACCGACACGCTTGCCGTCGGGCGAAAACTTGGCAAACATCAGCGTCGAAGATTCAGCATCACCACCGAGTTTTTTCAGTTTGCCACTTGCCAAGTCCAAAACCCAATAATCGCCGCGCGTGTTCAAACGCCAAACTTTCTTTGAATTCGTATAAATCAGCATTTGTTGATTGTCCGCCGACCATTCGTAAGCGTTTATACTTAAAGGCGCAGTTTCGCCCGTTGGAACAAGTTTTTCAGCGGAAATCAAAACATTTCGCGTATTTTTCTCAACATTGTAATTAACCAAATCCGTGCCGCCTTTAACGATTGCCGAAGGTTCGATTTTGGTATAAGCATTGCCCGATTTGAGCCAGCGAAATCCGCCGACGCTTTTTGAACTAAACTCGTCGGAATTAAAAATTCGGTCAATATTCAGCAGTTCGGGATTATTAGTTTGCGCGAAAGCGAAAAACGAGAAATTAGCAACTAAGATCCAAAACAACAAAACTTTGCAGTAGCGACGATTATTCATAATTTTACTCATAATAATTTTCCTTATTTGGCTAAGTAAAACAGACTGTTAGTCTGTCCAGCCGCAAGAACAGACTAACGGTCTGTTCTACTATATTTATTCTCCGTTTGGAAAGACTTAAATTATTGCAAAAAAGTAAGTTTCGATGACGGCAAAAACACTTTATTAACAGGCAAAAGCATATTACGGTTGGAGATTTAATGTCAATCAAAGGAAAGTTTGACCGTGCAAAAAACTGCGACGAATAACCTTTGATTTAAGACATTTTGTAGTGGATTGCAATTTCGATAGTTTCGCTTTGCACGGTTTTACATTTATCATAGTTTTTAAATGGAGAAAGAAAATCCTGAATCAACCATCAAGATTAAACGCGAGATAAAAGGTGTCGTTGAGCCGAAACTCGTGCGTATAATTTCATTTACGATCATCACTTTATCGTTGGTCGCTTGCACGGTTTTGTGTATTTTGGCGATTTGGCAATTTACGCAAAGCGACGCGGTGTGGCGGGCGATTGCAACCTTTATCGTCGTCAGTGTAGCAACCGGAATTTTTACTTTTGTTAATGAAAAACTCGGTTGAAATAAAATTTGTGGCGACAAAATTAACCTTTCAAATTAGCGAAACTGTCAGAAAAAATCGGCTTGATAATTTTTTATTTGAAGAAATTAAAGCGGTTAGCAAAATGTATCTGCGCCAATTGCTGAAAAACGACGAATGCACAATAAATGGCAAACCTGAAAAAGGCGGTTATCATTTGCAATCGGGCGATTTTGTCGAAATCGAAGTTGATCTAAATGCCGATACAGCCATGAAACCTGAAGACATTCCGCTGGCGATTGTTTTTGAAGACGCGGAAATAATCGTGGTTGATAAACCGTCGGGAATGCTCGTTCACCCGACTTTAGGACAAAAAAGCGGAACGCTTCTCAATGCTTTATCCTATTATTTAAATCGCCGTCAGCTCACGGTTGGCAAGAATAAAATTATTCATCCTTCATCCTTCATCCTTCATCCCTTCATCCGCCCCGGACTCGTTCATCGGCTTGACCGGCAAACTTCGGGCTTGATGATTATTGCCAAAACAAGCCACGCGCATCGCATTTTATGCGACCATTTTCAGCGCAAACTAGTCGAAAAAAGATATTTAGCGATGGTCGAAGGTGTCGTCGAAAAAGATTCAGACACGATTGATGCGCCGATTGGAAATTTTCCAGACGAAAGACGTTGGGGCGTAAAAGCCGACGGCAAAACGGCGGAAACGCGCTTTCGCGTTTTGCAAAGATTTACCGACAAAACGCTCCTTAAACTCGAACCTGTTACGGGCAGAACCAACCAATTGCGGATTCACTGTGCATCAATCGGACATTCGATCATCGGCGACCAACTTTACAACGGACGCGAATTTTCAAGACTCTGCCTCCACGCCGCTAAATTATCTTTCCAGCATCCAGACGGCGACAATCGGCTGGAGTTTGAAAGCAAGATGCCGGAAGAATTCGACGAAATGTGAGCAAAAGAAGGTATCTTTAGCAACCTATTTTTCTTTCCTTCATGTTCCTTGGTGGTTCAAATCTTTATCTCTCTCGTCCCCGAAACATTGATTGACCACTTCCGCAAATCTTCCGCTTTTCCACTATTATCAGTCAGCAAAACGACTGATTCAACTTTCAATTCCGCCAAAATTTCCGCCGCCGGACGAAAACTTCTTGCGTCCGCTTCAAACCCGACTTTTTGATACGCTTCGGCTTGGCTGCGTCCCGCCTTTTTGTGCGGAATACTCGCCATCAAAGCCAAATGTCCATTGCCTTTGCCTTCTTGGTCAAGATAAATAATAATTCCTTTTTCCGCTTGTTGAATAATCGCTTGCGACATTTCCATCTGCTCCCGACAATCGCACTCAATACTGTTAAAAACATGCGCCGTAATACAACTCGAATGAACACGGCACAGCACATCTTCCGCGTTTTCGACATCGCCCATCACGAGCGCAATTGATTCCGATTGTCCGTCGTAATAAAGAATCTCGTGAAAATCTCCGAATTTCGTTTTTAAGTTGCGTTCTGTAAGTCTAAAAATCATTTGTTTTATCGGGCAAAGCCA